>JBFLXP010000041.1:0-13508 GCA_040757315.1 Nitrospirota bacterium | reverse complement strand
AAAAAGGGTGCATGCAGACGGCATTCTTCACTACGCCATACAATTTTGCACACCTTATATGATCGAGGCTGCGAAGGTGAAGAGGACTGCGGAAAAGCTCCATATGCCCTTCCTGCGTATAGAGACGGATTACAGTATGGAAGACATGGGACAGCTCAAAACGAGGATTGAAGCATTCCTTGAAATGATAGGGAAAGGTGCGAGAGTGTGAGGATCGGCGGCATCGACATCGGTTCCCGTTATATCAAATACGTTCTCCTTGATAATAATTCAATTCTTGATTTCGAAAAGAGGGAAACGGGGCATAATCCTCTATCTGTGTGCAAAGAGCTTCTTTCGTTAAGCCGGCCTGAAAAGATCGTCGCAACGGGCTATGGACGATATTTGCTCGAAGTATTCGGGGATATCAGGACGATAACGGAAATAAAAGCTGTGGCAAAAGGGGTAAAGGCTGTGTTCCCCAAGTGCAGGACAATTATTGATATCGGAGGACAAGATACAAAGATAATCAGTCTTTCAGATCAAGGCTCGGTCGTGAATTTTGAGATGAATGATCGTTGTGCAGCAGGAACGGGGAGATTTATCGAGATCATGTCCGGAGCACTCGGATATGATCTCGAGCATTTCGGGGCATCTTGCATTGATTCTGACAGCGGAGTCAGGATAAACAGTTTGTGTACGGTCTTTGCCGAGTCAGAGGTTATCAGTCTTATTTCAAAAGGTGAGAAAAGAGAAGTAATTGCGGGGGCTATCCATGATTCAATCGCGAGCAAAGTCATATCGATGGTGAAGCGTTTGGAGATTAGAGACGATATTGTCTTTGCAGGCGGATGCGCTTTGAATCCGTGTCTAAGAGAGATGTTGGAAGCACGTCTGGGTAGACCACTTCATGTTCATGAAAATCCGCATTTTCACGCCGCATACGGCGCCGCGCTCTATGCGGAAGCATCAGTTAAGATGGATACATTGCCCATATTAGCGGAAATCATTATCCATTGAAAAAGCATAATTGACATTCAAAAAGTATGTCCTTGATAATACAGAAAATCAAACAAACAGGGGGAACAATGGCTGTTTTATGGGCTGACAATAAAATTAACAAGACGGATATTCAGACAATTCAAATCAATCTTTCTACTCCATTACTTACAGGCTCTGGAAAATCAAGGGGCTTGAAGATGCCTGTGAAGATTTCGGACATATAGCCGTATATAGAGGAGGGATTCCGGAATCACCCTTTAAATTGCCACTCGACGGTGACCACGTCTTTGAAAAAGATAATCCTTATACCGAGATTATTGGCAACTTCGCGCAGCACTTTGGGTTATTCGCGAGTTGTAGCACAACAACAAGTCCGGAACAGAGTAAAGATAATCAAGGCGGTTGTTCTTGCCGTTAAAAGACAGGCATACCGATAATGGACCCATGATCATTATATAAAGGAAGCGATATTGAACTATATGCGGGAGTTTGCCGGTGAAACAATCGGCACCTTTCTATTAGTCTTTTTCGGGTGCGGATCTGTTGCGGTGACAGTCTTGTTTTCCTCTCACGTTGGCCTGTTTCAGGTTGCTGCTGTATGGGGGATGGGTGTTACACTCGCAATTTATGCTACGCGACATCTCTCCTGTGCCCATCTGAATCCGGCTGTAAGTATCGCTATGATTATAGGCGGGCGCATGTCCATAAGAAAGCTTCCTATCTATCTCGGAGCACAATTTTTTGGGGCTTTCATAGCAGCGGCAGTTCTCTATGCCCTGTTTTCACGCTCAATAGCTCAATATGAAACGATCCACAATATTGTCAGAGGTATGCCTGGATCAAACAAGACAGCCATGATATTTGGCGAGTTCTATCCAAATCCCGGCACGGGTATCTCAGCATCTGTTTCAACATTAAATGCTTTTTTTGCTGAAGCAGTGGGGACCTTTGCTCTCATTTCTCTGATTTTTTCTCTGACCGAAGGATGTAACGTAGGCAGACCTGACGATTCTCTGACACCACTTTTTATTGGCCTGACAGTGGCGGTAATTATATCCATAATTGCACCTTTAACTCAGGCAGGTCTGAACCCGGCAAGGGATCTATCACCACGGCTTTTTGCATATTTTGCAGGTTGGGGTAACGCAGCGTTTCCCGACAGTCATTATGGATTTCTTACTGTGTATGTATTTGGTCCAATCACCGGCGGGATTCTATCATCATTAATAGTTACTAAACTTATCAAGCCCCTTATGAATACGAAAGAAAAATCTAATTGCGACTGCCGCTGAGATATTTATTACTCTTGAAATTGAATACCTATAACACTATCATTCCTGCAAACGTAGTGCGTCGGGCAATCTTCTGTTATTCTGAGATACCATTCAATCTGGAGAGGGGTAGTAGGAATCGAACCCACTATGGTTCCATGGGATGGGAAGCAAACAGAGAATGAAAGAGTTAAATTTCTGTCTATACATCTTATTTGCTTTTATTACCATATCGCTGGTTTTGCAGACCAGGCGGGGCACCAGCCCCGTTACCCCTCACAATGCTTAACCTCCTGCTTTCATATCATCAGGGATCTCCATTGTTTCATTGATAATTTCATCTAAAAACTTTGCATGTCCATCGAGATTATAATATTTAATTATGTCGTTAATACCGACATAACAGTTATGGCATGGTGTCACGACAGTGTGGCAACCCGTAGCTCTTATTTGTTCAGCCTTTATGTGATTGCCTGCACACCTGTTTCCTTTCCATGGCGCTCCACTGGCAATCAACCCTCCACCGGCATTACAGCAGAAATTATGCTCTCTGTTTGGATACATCTCTATAATTCCACCATCAACTGTCTCCCTGAGAAGGTATCTAATCTTCTCTCCTGCACCCCTAAGCCTTACGAGGTTGCAAGGGTCCTGAATGGTAACCGGACCTTTGATTTTCTTCTTTTTATCGATCTTTATTTTCCCTGTACTGACAAGCTCATAGTAAAACTCAACTGCATGAAGGGTCTCCAATGGAAGTGCCGGACCTCCCTTCCATCCCAGAAGAGGCGGTGCCATAGAAGTTGTGGCAGTAATTGCATGACCGCATTCATTCGCTACTATTCGTTTCACCCTTAATCTGAGGGCATTATCAAAAAGACCACGCACAACCTTTTGCATGGTCTCTAAATCACGGGCAAACATAGCTGCATTAAAATGGTCCCATCCGTCCGCTGCAGGCACTGTCCAGTCAATGCCGGCAACATTCATCATTTTTGTTATACGGGCAATATGATATGTAGCTATCTTAGGTTCGGTCCCTATAGTTATCCACATTACATCAGCACCTTCTTTTTCAATAGGGATCCGGGCATTCTTTATTTCCATCCTTGCCTCTTCCTCCTGCCATTGCATGGTATCAATCCAGTCAGCCTGTGTTAACCATAACTGGTTCGATGTGGCAGAAAGGCTATTGACAAAATCCATCAACATTTGAGGTACTAAGCCGAGAAGATAACATATACGGCGAACCATACCCATTTGATAGGCTATATCCAGCCCAAAGGGACAATACATACTGCATCGCCTGCATAAGTTACATTCACAAAAGGCTATTCTCGCACACTGTTTTATGAATTCAGAACTCACCTTCCCTTTTCTCTTTATCATCTCCCATAAGGTCATTCTTACTTTAGCGACAGGTGAATATGTAGGGTCTTTATCATGGGAGAGATACCAATGGCACGCATTCGAACAGAGTGCACAGTGAATACAGGTTTCTAAAGGTGCTGCTAATCTTGCTGAACTTTTCCTCAAATTTAAGACAGCATTTATTGCTTTTTCTATCTTTTCCGGTGAGAGATTTTTGACAGTTTCGTCAAGGCCTATATCAGTAACAGGCTTTCTAATATATTCTTTAAATTCCCTGCTAACAACCTTTTCTTCAACTGCCATCATGAACCTCCTTTGCTAATATGTCGAAATTTTGGAGAGGAGTAGTGGGATTTAAACCCACCCGCGTATTTTTAAATGGGACTTCGCCTTCTCTACTCTGTATCTAGTTTTTCCGACTAGTCGTGGCAATCGGGCCATATACTCCTCGATTCTTTAAGTTAGATGTTTTCCTGACCGAATGTGTACGGCAGGTTTGGTGTTTTAGTAAACCGGAGATAAAGAGATGGAAGTGTATGCCAGATGACCGCACCATTCCGTGTATGGAAACCCTTGACCAAGGCTCATGCCACTACTTCACCCGATGCCTGTCTTGAAAAGTCCGGCGATAAACTCTGCGGTCATCTGTTCACCTCCCTTTCGAAAAATGCACTATGATCAAGTGCCCTCCATAATGTATGGAGATATCTTGCTCAAAGTATTCCTGGAAATAACACAGCCTCCAAACATCCTTCAAATCTCAACCCTGAGCCCGGCCCAGACTGTGCGGCCTGGTGTGGCGAATTGAAAGAGATCCTGATAGACTTCATTAAACAGGTTCTCTGCCATGACATATACAAAATAATGTCTTAGAACCTTCTGAGTAATCTTGAGGTTCACGAGAAAGTAGTCGTTCAGGTCTTCCTTTTTGGCGACAAGAATATTATTGTTCCCGGTATCGGCATGATCGTAGAAAGTCCTTTCCGATACATAATTCGCGTTCAAGTCGATCTTCATCCCAAAATTGAAGGTCTGGCTCAAATCCAGGTCGATTTTGTGTTCGGGCCGATAGGGGAGTTCATCAGGTTTGTATCTGAGATCAGGATGAGAATCATTCTTAATGGTAACCGTTGAATGGTTGTCCGCATCAAGAAAAGTGTAGGCTATGCGGCCGTAAAGGCCGTCTGTGATCTGGCTTGAGACGGCAAGCTCAATCCCGGCTACAGTGGCCCGGCCATACTGCTCAAAGCGTCCGATCTGATTGTCGAAGTTGATCAGATCCTTAACGTCAGAGTAGAATATAGCTCCTTCCACAGCAACCCGCTGCGCAGCAAGCCATGTCGCCCCCAATTCATAGTTGTAGCTTCGTTCTTCTTTGAGGTCAGGATTTCCCATAGGACCGATGACGCCGGTTGCATAGAGGTTGCGCATGGTGGGAAAGCGAATTTTCCTCGCGACAGAGCCGTAGAGTTTGATTGAATCGCAAAGATTATACGCAAGACCCAGTTGAGGGTTCAAAGTATATATATCGCCGCCAGGCTCCGCTCCCGGTGAAGACACCTGTTCACGCTTGCGCTTGTCGAAGATATCATAGCTTAAACCGGCAAGGGCTTTCAGCTTGTCCGTGACCTGTATTTCGTCCTCCAATGCTATGGAATACGTGTCGGATACCAGCCTGTCCTCCGGTCCGTCGTTGAAAGATTCCCTGTGTATGTCCTGCTTGAAGGTGAAACCGAACCTCATTTCATTTCGAGGGAGGCCTGTCCAGAAGGCATACAGGTTGCCGCCCAGGCTATAATCGTCGAAAGGCGATTTACCGGATGGTGGACCGCCGACACGATTCTGAGCGGAATATGTGTCGTCATCATATGCGTTTAAGGTGCTATCAAAGCCGTCATAAAATAACCTTGTCTTCACCCTGAGGGTTTGTCCTACCTTTGATTCTTCAATCAGGTTGACGGTATATCGTTTCCACTCGGTAAACCGCCAGTAACGTGGAAAATAGAAGAATCCTTTTTTTGTTTCACGGTAAATTGGACCTGGTGGTATGCCATATTCGTTATCGTAGTATTCAAATGAGAGGCCTATCGAGTTGTTTTCATTAATTTCGAACTTGCCGGTGAACGTGAAAGCGTCCCTGTCATAATCGCTGTTTTCTCTCCTCCCGCTATCATGGGCAATTGGGGTATTCGGTAAGGTCGGCGGATTCGTCGGCGCAGTTGCCATGCTGTCAAGTACGTCTTGCGGAAGCTTGAAGGTACGAGACAATTTGTACCCATCTGACTCCCTATGGCTTACTCCCAGAAAATACGTGAACTTTCCTATCTTCCATCCGTGGGAAGCCTCCGGATGATGAGTGTTGTAGTCGGAAACCTGATATGAGGCGGAAAGGGATGGCTTTGCCGCGCCCTGCTTCGTGATAACATTGATCACACCACCCATGGAATTTGAACCATAAAGGCTGGAGACGTTACCTTTAATAATTTTGATTTCTGCAATGTTATGGACAGGAATATCCGTAAGGTTCACAAGGCCTTCATAGGGCTGATAAATCGGAACACCGTCGATGAGAATGAGTACATTCTCCTGGTCAAATCCACGCACGTTCACGTAATATTCGTTCTTGGACCTTGCCTGTCGAACCTGAACCCCCGGGACGAATTTCAGTGCATCTCCGAGATTCTGAGCATTCTTTTTCTCGATCTCTTCGGCGGTGATTATGGTGATAGTGGATGGTGTCTCCTTCTCCTCCCGCTCTGCGGAAACTACGACTTCGCCAAGCTCGAAAGCCTCGGGTTTGTTCTCAAATTCTTCTGCATATCCCTTGCAAACAAATGAACAGGTGATTAGAAGAAACAGGAAAAACTGTATTAGACCCGCGTGAGATGTATTTTTCATTTCCTTATTAACCCCCTTAACGAATTTCTATTCTGTAGATTCTCTTGACAGAGCGGCCCCCCATAGCGTCCTCCCTCACTGCGGATCTCGCGAACCCCTCTGTTTCATCGAGCCCTTTGCCATCCTTTTCGTATGCGATGATGATGTTATCGCTCAGTCTTGAATTGAATATTTCGCCAAAAGAGAACGTGGCGGAAAAACCATTTTCACTGTATATGAGCACATACCTGTTGTAATCCTGATTCCACGGATCAATTCCAACGTTTTCGAGTAAAGACCGGAGGGGAACTCCTCTGAAACTATAAATGCCATGGAATCCCTCACAATCTCCTGTCATTACAACGTCTCTAATATGCAAGGAGTCCATTTTTTTCAAATCCACCAGCTTGATGTTCGCGGATTTCTTGTTCTTCTTATCAATCAGAAGGAATTCAGACGTCGGCGGTCGGATGATATTCTTTTTTCTGTCTTCGTAGACCTGCATTTCAACGTCTACTCTTTCAACTATGATTTCTATCACACCGGCGATTTCTCTTCCTGCCCGTATATCAGTCGCAATAATCATCTCTCCCAAACCATCTTCTGGTGCTATGGGTTTTCCATCTTTTTCATATGCAATAAGTACACTGCTACCAATGCTGGAATAGAAAATCTCTCCGAAGGAAAATGTCACTTGCCGATTCCCGCTTCCCTTTACCCTGAAGTAGACTCCAGGCTCCCATTTTCGTACGTATTTCATGCCGGCTTTTTCCAGAATATCCCTTAACAAAACACCTTTATAATTGTGAACGGAGAGCAATTCTTCCGGATCACTCGGTCGCTTTTTTTCCTTGATCAAGGTCACCTTGTTCATATGAAAGCGTTCCATATTCTTGATGTCATCTGAAGATAGTTTGAGAGGAGTATTGACTTCGCCTAAAACTGATATCACATTTGTCTGTGCACATGATACCCCGCACATTGAATGCAGCAACAACATAAGCATTAGCAGGACAGTCGGTCGAATAATAATCATTCTTATTCAGCTCCTTTTTCGAAAGGATTTGGACAATTTACATGAAGTAACAAAATCTGGCGGTTAGATTAATAAATGTTTCTCAATAAGTCCAATAGAAAGTAATAATAATATCGCTGATACATATAGAAATAGATATATTGCAATATAGGTACTTACAGATTTATTGAACCATGGGAAGAAGAAACAGGCTGACAGCCTGCTATGTGATCGCGCCTGCTCAGGTTGAACCCTGCCCCGCCGTACAGACATAGCAGTGGTCGTCGGTGATAATTTTTCGATTGGAGAGCACCGAGTAATCGAAGTCCCTGATGTGATCCGGACATTTGATATCGACGGTAAGCCCGAGCATCTGATTGAAATCGCAGTCATATAAGGTGCCGTCCCACCCTACGCTGACCAGATACCTGCACATCAGTCCGTTCAGTGTGCAAGGATTAAATGCGGTCCTCAATGAATCCATGTATTTCTGCAGATTGCCGGTGCGGATAAGGAAATCTCTGAACCGTCCCAGAGGCATATTGGCGAAAGTGAAAAGTCGATTGAACACTATGCCATAAGATGCAAGCTCCTTCTTGTATTGAGCTTCAAGTTCCCTTTGTGAGGAGGGTAGAAAGGCTCCCAAAGGATTATAGACGAGATGAAGCTGCCTTTTTTCCTCCAGTCCATATCCGAGCGTATTGAGTCTCTTAAGGGCTTCGATGCTCTTTCTGAATGCTCCCGCGCCTCTGACTCTGTCAACGCCGCCCTCTGTGTAATGGGGCAAAGAGGCAACGACTTCCACCTCGTTATCGGCGAACATTTCGGGCAGATTTTTCATGCCCTCTTCAAAAAAGATGGTCAGATTAGTCCGGGTGATCACCCTGCGCCCTGACCGTCGAGCCTCTTCCACCAGATAGGCATAATGGGGGTTCAGTTCCGGAGCGCCGCCGGTTATGTCCAACGCTTCTATGGGACAGTTCCTCAGAACCTCCAGAGAAATATCGATAATATCTTTGCTCATGAATTCGTTCTTGCCCGGTCCGGCTTCGAGATGACAGTGTTTGCAGGCCATATTGCATTTGTAACAGACATTGAGCTGCAGGATCCTGATTCCGTTGGCCCCGAGCGGCACGGTCTGTGTTTCGAGAACTTTTTTGTCGAAACCAATCATGGTTGCCGGTTACAAAGATATCTTTTCGGCGGCATTATGCGCCTGGATACCGTGAATCAGGCACGCCCCCCCCTTAATGGCCGAAGCCACATGAACCGCTTCAGTGACGTGTTCAAGGCTCATCCCTTCTTCGAGGCACGACTTCGTGTAGGCGTCGATACAATACGGACATTGGACGGTGAAAGCCACGGCCATACCGATCAGCACTTTTTCTCTCTTTGTCAGGAGACCCGGTTCGAGCGATGCCGCATACCATTGCATGAATTTCTTGAACAGCTCAGGGCTGTATTTACCCATCTCTCCGAATCGTCCGAGATCCTCCTCACGATAGTAATCACCCATGGATACCTCCTTTTTCGTCTCAATCTGTTTATTGTTTATTCTAAAGATAACAAATCGATCAGACAAATCAAATATTTCTATGTGTGACATCTGTTTCATAGATTTTTCACAAGATCCCTATCGAGTGGCACGGCTGAATAAGTAAAGAAATAAGTATGCACACTCCGATTCGAGAGAAGAGCAGATGTCCCGAAAGCTTTCGGGACTCATTCTCGGTTCCGATAAGAATCGGGATAAAGCCGCTCCAAAGCCGCATCTGCTCTTATTCAGTGGTGAGTTTGCTGACAATCCGTGCAGGATATATTGAGGCATCACCCCTTTTCAATATTGCACTTTCATCACCTTATAGTTTTAAATACTCTGTATGTCTGAATTGACTCCCCTGATGAAACAGTATTTCAGCATCAAGGAAAAATATAGGGACGCCATCGTCTTTTTCAGACTCGGCGATTTTTACGAAATGTTCGGAGAAGATGCTGAAAAGGCGTCGAAGATTCTCCAGATAGCGCTGACGACCAGGGATAGAGCAAAAGAAGATCCCATTCCGATGTGCGGCATCCCCTATTTTGCGGCCGAATCGTACGTGCAGAAACTCCTTAAAGCGGGACTCAAGGTTGCCATATGCGAACAGTTGCAGGACCCTAAGGACGCCAAAGGGATCGTAGACCGGGACATTGTGCGAGTCATCACTCCGGGCACCCACGCACCTGATAATCCGAAAGAAAACACTTACATAGTCAGTGTCTTTCCCTCAAGCGATATGCACGGCATAGCCGTCGCCGACATATCCACGGGAGAATTCATCGTCTTTGAGACGGATCAGAATATACAGGATGAGGTCTACCGCTTCGAACCGAGGGAGATCCTCATCCCCCAGAGCATCAAGGACAATATCCATTACAGGGAGGCTCTCGGTGATTTCTACGTCTCGAGCTACGAAGACTGGTTTTTTGACTATCCGGAAGCGTACAAGATTCTCTTAAGGCACTTGCAGGTATCCTCACTTGAAGGATACGGTTGCGAAGGCATGGTCGCCGCCGTATCCGCAGCGGGCGCCCTGGTTAGTTATCTCGAGGAGACACAGAAAAATACGTTCAGGCTCAAGAAGATAACCAGGCTGAAGCATGAGGCATACATGTTCCTCGACGCCGCCACCCAGAGGAACCTCGAACTTGTCCATAACCTCAGGGACGGCTCACACGACGGAACCCTGCTATGGGTGATCGATGAGACGCTGACACCGATGGGCGGTCGGTTCCTCCGGTCATCCCTTCTGAAACCCCTCATCGACCCGCAGGCCGTAAAAAAACGCCACGAGTCGCTTGAATATCTCATCGAAGATTTTGTCCTGCTTGAGGAGTTGAGAACGGCTTTAAGGAAGATCCAGGACCTCGAACGGCTGTCCTCCCGTGTTGCCTCCAGGAACGCGAATGCGCGAGATCTCATTGCAATCAGAAATTCCGTCGCCAATCTTCCGAAAATGGTGAAGACGCTCTCTTCATCAAGAAATCCCTTTCTCGCTTCCCTTGCGCTGGAAATTGCAGATTTTTCAACCCTCAGGAATATTATCGAACGGAGCATCGTTGATTCCCCTCCACCCGGTCTCAGAGACGGGGGCATCATCAAGACCGGCTTCAACGGCGAGGTTGATGAACTGAGATCGATCTCACAAACAAGTAAGGATTTCATTGCGGAATTGGAACGGAAAGAGCGGGAAAGAACGGGCATATCCTCTCTGAAAGTCGGATACAACAAGGTGTTCGGATACTATATCGAGATCACGAAGTCAAACCTCTACATGGTGCCTGAGCACTATATAAGGAAGCAAACCCTTGTCGGCGGAGAACGGTTCATAACGCCGGAACTGAAGGAATACGAATCGAAAGTTCTCGGCGCAGAGGAGAAGCTGAAAAACCTGGAATATCAGTTGTTTCAGGATGTATTGGAACTCACCCAGAAAGAAGCTCAGCTTCTGTCGCTGGCTGCGTCGACGCTGGCTCTTATCGACTTTTTGGCGGCCCTGTCGGTTGTCGCGAAGAGACACAATTACGTGAGGCCGGATATTGAAGATAGCGGCGTGATCGAGATCATCGATGGCCGTCACCCTGTGCTTGAACGTCTTCCGTCCGACGGAAAATTCATCCCCAACAGCGTTTACATCGACACCGAAGACGATCGCCTCCTTGTCATCACGGGACCGAACATGGCCGGAAAATCCACTTTTATGAGACAGGCGGCGCTCATTGTGATCCTGGCGCAGATCGGCAGTTTTGTCCCGGCTTCCCGGGCGAAGATAGGCCTGGCGGACCGCATATTTACCAGGATCGGCGCATCGGATTTTCTGACAAAAGGTCAAAGCACATTCATGGTTGAGATGATAGAGGTCGCGAATATCGCACACAATGCAACTGATAAGAGTCTCATTCTGCTCGACGAGGTCGGAAGGGGCACCAGCACCTTTGACGGGATCAGCATAGCATGGGCGGTCGCCGAGCATATCCTCAATACCATAAAAGCCAGAACCTTATTCGCGACTCACTACCATGAACTTACGGAACTCGCCCTGGCCCATGAAGGTGTAAGGAATTACAATGTCTCCGTCAAGGAATGGGGAGACGAGATCATTTTTCTCAGGAAGATAGAGCGCGGGCCTGCCGACAAAAGTTACGGGATACAGGTGGCACGCCTGGCCGGTCTTCCGGCTGCCGTCATACGGCGCGCCCGAGAAGTGCTCGCCAATCTCGAAAAAGAAGAGCTGAACGAAGCCGGCGCGCCGAGATTCGCCGAGAAGAAGACGAAGAAGGGGACTGTACAACTCGATCTTTTCTCATCGGTTAATGAATCGGTCCTTGCCGAACTCCGCGGCCTCGACATCACAAAGCTCTCGCCCGAGGATGCATTGAAAAGACTTTCAGAAATGAAAAAGAAACTCAGTCTATAGGAATTTTCTGCCTGTTATGATTTCCAGAATCTCTTTATAACGTCTTGCCGTCTTCTCGACGATATCGTCCGGAAGATGCGGGCCCGGATAAGTTCTGTCCCAGTCCAGAGTAAGGAGATAGTCCCTGACGATTTGTTTGTCGTAACTGTCCTGGCTTTTTCCGGGCGCATAGTCCCGCACAGACCAGAACCGGGATGAATCGGGCGTAAGCAGTTCATCAATAAGGATAAGCGCACCTTCGGAGAGTCCGAATTCAAATTTTGTGTCAGCTATGATTATCCCTGTCATTTCCGCAATCTCCCTCGCCCTCGTATAAATTCGCAGACTGACATCCCGCAGGCTGTCCGCAAGTTCTTTTCCGACCATCTCCTCCACGTCCTCATAGGTGATATTTATATCGTGCCCTTGCTCTTCTTTCGTCGTCGGAGTAAATATCGGCTCGTCGAGTCTTGACGACTCCAGAAGCCCTTCGGGCAGTCTGACCCCGCAAACGGAACGAGTTTCTCTGTAACTCTTCCAGCCGCTTCCCGAGAGGTAGCCTCGCACGACACATTCGACGGGAACCGGTTTGGTCTTCTTCACAAGCATACTTCTTCCCTCGAGCATGTCCCTGTATTTCCGGAGCTTTTCGGGAAAGTCTTTGACGGCAGAGGCTGCAACGTGATTCGGAATCACGTCTTTCATCTGTTCGAACCAGAAGAGAGATATCTGTGTCAGCACTCTTCCTTTTCCGGGTATTCCGTTGGGAAGTACGACATCAAACGCCGATATTCTGTCCGTTGCTATAAGGAGAAGATATTCGTCGACCTCATAGATGTCGCGGACCTTTCCACTTTTCACAAAAGTGATATCCGGCATGTCGGTTTTCAGAATCAAGGCATCCATATGTGCGTCCTTTCGCGGTAGCAATTCACCCGGCGCTGAACAGATGATTTTACTTGCTCGGCAAATATGCTGTCAAGAAAACGGGCGAAGACTGAAAAGAAAGCCGAAAACGGACAAAACCGTAAGCAGCAGCTAAAATAGCCTGTCGCTAAGTTTTTTTTGAATTCTTACCCATTCTGGGTTATCATAAAACAATCTATTGGCTACATTCTCTACATGAACGAAAAAAGAAAAAGTTCTCTCATCATTGTCGACGACGATCTCGTGTTTCTCACCATGCTCGAAAACGGCCTTTCCCTGGAAGGATACCATTGCGAGATTTTTCTTAACGCCTCCGCCGCCATCAACAGGATTCAGGAAGCGCCCTTCGATATTCTGCTGACCGACATTTCTATGCCCGGCATGAAAGGGTTCGATCTGACCAGACAGGCGAAACGAATCAGGTCGGACATGGCGATCATCATAATGACGGGGTTCATCGATGACTTCTCTTATGACTCTGCGATTGAAGCGGGGGCATCGGATTTCATAAAGAAACCCTTTACCCTGAAGGAACTCGTTGCGCGAATAGAGCACGTGAAGATGCATGAATACATGCGCGCCATATCGGTTACGGATGAACTAACGGGTCTTTACAACCGCCGCGGTTTT
>JBFLXP010000040.1:0-13563 GCA_040757315.1 Nitrospirota bacterium | reverse complement strand
CCTCGATGCGGCCAATCTCGTCGACATATTTATACCTAATCTCTGTTATCTCAAAGGAATGAGAGGGATCGGGGCATGCAGACTATGTCTTGTTGAAGTCGAGGGCATGAAGGCGCCCGTGATAGCCTGCAACACAAGAGTTAGAGAAGGCATGATCGTCGCGACGCAGACTCAGCGAGTGAGGGACATCAGAAGGTTCGTCCTGGACCTGATCCTCTCGATACATCCCCTCGACTGCATGACGTGCACGAAAGCAGGGATATGCAAGCTCCAGCAATACGCCTATGAGTATGAGCTCAAGGACACGTCTTTTACCAAGAAAAAGATGGGATATCCGATCGATCAGGTGAACCCGTTCATAAGACGTGATCCCATGTACTGCATCCTTTGCGGAAGGTGCGTACGGGTCTGCAAAGAACAGGGTACGAACGTCCTGGATTTCATAGGCAGAGGGATCCACGCGGAAATCGGGACGGCTTTCAACATGCCGCTCAGGAAGTCTGGCTGCACGTTCTGCGGAAGCTGCGTTGATGCCTGTCCTGTGAACGCGCTCCCCGAAGCGGACAGATGGCGCAAGGGGAGAGAATGGGAGTATGAAAAAATTCAGTCCGTATGTCTTCTCTGCGGCAGCGGCTGTGACATTCTCGTGAGCGTCAAGGACGGCGGCATCCAGAAGATCAGTACCGGCGAAAAGCCCGGTTCGGCGAAGAAATATATCTGCGCCTATGGAAGATTCGGATATGACTGCGTTGACTCCGAATCACGACTCTTGGTCCCCATGAAAAGAGAAGGCGGCGAGTTGAAAGAGACGACCTGGAAGGAAGCCCTTACCACCATCGCCGCCCGGTTAAAAGCCGCAAACGGCGAATCCGGGTTTGTCAGCGTCGCCGGTATCATGAACGAGGACGCGGCGACTCTGAAGCGGTTTGTAAAGAGTGCGGTCAAAACAAAACATTTCGATACCACCCTGAGTCTGTACGGGAACCCTAAACCGTTTAAGGATTCGCAGTCCGCGCTTGTCACCACATCCGACCTTATCGTCCTCGTCGGTCTCAACCCGTCCCAGTGGGACAGGGTTTTGCCGGCGCTCGACGCCTCCATCAGAAAAAGAGTGAACCGGGGAGGGAAGCTCATTGTAGTGAACGCTTCCGATACAAAGCTTGAAGAGGTTGCGACGGTCACTCTGCGAGGCAGCGAGACGGACAACCTGAAGGGAATCGTAAAGGTGCTGATTGACAGGGGCTTGAAGACGGATCTCGCACTTGAAACTTCCGTGGAAAACGCAGAGGTCACGAAGGATATAGAGAAAGCTGCCGATCTCATACAGAGGGCCGCAGAGCCGCTTGTCTTTGCTTCTCCTTCTTTTTTTGGAGCGGCGTCCAATCTTTCCCTGCTAAAGGGGAAAGCGATTGCGATCGGGTTGGAGAGCAATGCCAGAGGGGTTGCTCTCATGGGGCTGACAACGGAAGGAAAGACGTACCGCGAAATGACCGAAGGAAAAACAAAGGTCCTTTATGCGATCGGAGAAGTGCCCCTTCGGAAGCGTCCGGACACAGACTTTCTTGTCGTGCAGACCTCTCATTTATCCGCCCTCGCCAAAGAAGCCGATATCGTCCTTCCGTCGACAACGTTTCTTGAGACTGCCGGGACGATTGTCGACTATTTGGGGAGACTGAAGACTGTCCGAAATGTAATCGAGCCCCTCGGATCGGCAAAGAGCCATAGAGATATCTTCGTCGCATTGTCAAAGATCATGGGGAAAACGATAAAGAGGCCGACGGAAGCGGAGATAAAGAGAATGGCGAATGTGAAGACGAAAGCGGTATTCAGCCCCTTTGTCAGCAGAAACGGCGTTCACGTGCATCCCCGCGAATTTGTGGCGGCGATCAATACCTCCGTACTCGAAGGTAGAAGGCTCTCGTGGCTGAAAGAGATATCGGAAGCCGCTCTTTCGTAAGCTGCGTAGAAACAAACAGCATCCCAAATCCGGCGATCTGAGGGGTCATTGCGAGTGAAACGAAGCAATCTCGCCTTTTTCGTGGAGATTGCCGCGCACCCTGCAGGTGCTCGCAATGATGATAAATCGAGCGTTAACCATTGCTCTTGCTGAATCCGGGAGCAAATCAACCGTTGCCATCCTTCAACGGGCTCAGGATGACAGATGTCATTCTAAGCCGTCATCCGTCTTGAGTGCCGACGGACGAAAGACGGATGTCGAACCATGACAAGCCTTGAACTGCTGCCGTACTGACTCAAAACGCGTTGAATATCCTGAGCTTTGTGTGTATAGTATTAATCCGGGCTAAACACCAGCTTATGACGTTTTTGTGCTAAAATACAAAACTACATTTTAACAACGCAGGGGAATTCATAAATTTCACTGCAAAATATTGGCGGAGGATACGCACATATGGCGGACACGGTCGAAATACGATGGCACGGACGGGGAGGGCAAGGAACTGTGACTGCGGCAAAAGTGCTTGCTGATGCCTGTCTGAGCGGCGGGAGGCACGTCCAGGCATTTCCCGAATATGGCCCTGAGCGGGCGGGAGCACCCTTGCGGGCATACAACAGGATAAGCCCAAAGGAATTGAGGATGCACTGTCCCGTGCTTCAACCGCAGGTAGTCGGCGTTGTCGATTCCACCCTGCTGGACAGCGTCAACGTCGGAGAAGGAGCGACCAAGGACGCAGTGTTCGTGGTAAACACATCCAGGGAGCCGGCCGAGGTGCGGACGAAATTGAATGCCGAACCGGGACAGAGAGTATTTACGTTAGATGCCACCAAGATAGCGCTTGACTGCATCGGAAGGCCGCTGCCTAATTCTCCGATGCTGGGCGCCGTTTGCAGAGTTACCGGACTGGTGAGTCTCGAACATCTTCTCGAGGACGTAAAAAAGAGCTTCGGAAAGAAATTTTCACAGAAGATCATAGACGGCAACCTCGAAGCGACGCGGCGCGGTTACGAGGAGGTAAGGGAAGGATGAGATTGAAGAACTGGAAGGAGGTCGCACCGGGAGCGGTGATCGATAAGGCGGGGAGCGCTGCCGAGTTCAAGACAGGTTCATGGAGGTCCTTCAAGCCGATCTGGCTGGAAGAGAACTGCATCCAGTGTCTCTTCTGTTGGATTTATTGCCCCGACATGGCGATAAAAGTGAGAGACGGCAAGAGGGCCGAGTTTGATTATGACTACTGCAAGGGCTGCGGAATATGCGCCCTTGAATGTCCCGGGAAGAAAGGGAATAAAGCGATAATGATGGTGGAGGAGGGGAAATAATGGCAAAAGTAGCGGCTGTCACGGGCAACGAGGCGGTTGCCAATGCGCTGCGGCAGGTGAATCCCGACGTATGTGCAGCATATCCCATCACTCCCCAGACAGAGATGATGCAGAGGTTTTCCGCTTTTGTATCCAACGGTCAGGTAAAGACGGAGATTATCCTTGTTGAAAGCGAGCATAGTTCATTAAGCGCCTGCGTCGGAGCTTCCGCAGCGGGCGGCAGGGTTATGACGGCGACTTCGTCTCAGGGCCTCGCTCTGATGTGGGAGATCCTCTTTATCGCGTCGGGATTGAGACTTCCTATCGTTATGCCCGTCGTGAACAGAGCGCTCTCGGCGCCGTTGAGCATTCACGGAGACCACTCCGACGCGATGGGCGCCCGCGACGCCGGATGGATTCAGTTGTGGTCCGAGAATGCCCAGGAGGCTTACGATAACACAGTTCAGTCATTCAGGATCGGCGAGCATATGGACGTCCGCCTGCCGGTAATGGTTTGCATGGACGGGTTTATCATCAGTCATTCCATTGAGCGCATAGAATACCTTGAAGACGACGAAGTGAAGAATTTCGTGGGCGAGTTCAAGCCCAGCTATCCACTTCTTGATATAGAGCATCCCGTGAGCTACGGCCCTCTGATCCTTCCCGACTATTATATGGAGTACAGGAAGGCACAGGACGATGTCGAATCGAAGGTCGCCGGAGTGGTTCTCGAAGTGGCGAAAGATTTCGAGAGACTCTCGGGGCGGAAATACGGACTTTTCGATTCATACAGGCTTGAGGACGCGGAGATCGGTCTCGTCATCCTTAACTCTGCCGCAGGCACATCCAAAGACGTTATTGACGAATTCAGGGACAGAGGCGTCAGGGCCGGGCTTCTCAAACCCAGATTATACAGGCCGTTTCCCTATCAGGAAGTCGGTGATGCCCTGAAACATCTGAAGGCGGTATGCGTTCTCGACAGGGCAGATGCCTTCGGCGGTTCCTTCGGACCTCTGTACCTCGATATCGCAACGAGTCTATATCCCTTCAGAGAGCGGCCGGCGCTGATCAACAAGATCTACGGGCTCGGGGGAAGAGACTACCTGCCGAGTCATGCGGAACTTGTTTTGAACGAACTCGTCGATATAGCGGAGACGGGACAGATAAAAGCTCCGAAAGAGTATATAGGAGTGAGAGGTTAACATGCCCACCAAACTGACATTAAAAGAACTTTCGAAAAAAGATGTCCTTATAACCGGGGGCCACCGCATGTGCGCAGGATGCGGCGCACCCACCGTGGTAAAGATGGTTCTACTGGCGAGCGACTATCCGATTGTCGCGGCTAATGCTACGGGATGCCTGGAGGTTTCGACCTGCATATCCGAGTATACAGCCTGGAAAATACCCTGGATACATAACGCCTTCGAGAACGCGGCGGCGACTATAGCGGGGGTCGAAACTATGTACCGGTCCCTGAAGAAGCAGGGAAAGATCAATAAAGACATCAAGTTCATCGCCTTCGGCGGTGACGGCGGAACATATGATATCGGACTTCAGAGCCTTTCGGGCGCCATGGAGCGCGGACACGATATGATCTATATATGTTATGACAACGGCGCTTACATGAATACGGGCATACAGCGTTCGAGCGCGACGCCCCTCGGCGCAGACACGACCACGCGGCCTGCGGGGAGCGTGGTGCCGGGCAAGACCGAGTCGAGGAAAAACCTTACGCGCATCATGGCGGCACACGATATCCCTTACGCGGCACAGGCTTCACCCAGCCACTGGATGGATCTTATGAGGAAGGTGAGAAAGGCCCTCGACATTCAGGGGCCGAAGTTCATCAATATCATCTCCGCGTGCAACAGGGGATGGAGATCGCGGACGGACGACTCGATCGCCTTAAGCCGGCTTGCCGTTGATACCTGTTACTGGCCTCTTTACGAAGTCGAGAACGGCGTCACGAAAATTACCTTCAGGCCTAAGGAGAAAAAACCGATAACGGATTTTCTGAAGCCGCAGGGAAGGTTCAAGAACCTTCTGAACCCCGGCAACGAATGGCTATTGAAGAAGTTTCAGGATGATGTGGACCGCGAATGGGAACGTCTCCATAAGGAAGAATCCCCGGCCGCCACTTGATAAGAAGGCGTCACGTGTGATAGGGTTAAGACCATGATGGGCTCGGACCTTATAATGTACGAAGAGGAGTTCAGCAGAATCGACGCCGAACTCCAGAAACTCTATCAGCAGTCAAACGCAAAAGTCGTATTTCTTGTCGACAAGAACGGTCAGCTTATCGCGTCGGCAGGCGAAACCCGCGACATAGACACGACCTCTCTGGCATCGTTGACTGCCGGCAATATCGCCGCGACCGGCGGCATAGCAAGACTCCTGGGCGAGAAGGAGTTTACCATCCTCTTCCATGAAGGAGAAAAAGACAATATCCATATTTCCACGATCGGGCCGCGGATCATTCTTGTTGTCATTTTTGACGGCAGGACCTCCCTGGGGCTCGTGAGGCTGCGTGTGAAGAAGGCAACCGAGACCCTGGCAAGAATATTCGACGAGATTGCCCTGAAGGTTGAAAAAGAAAAGGGAACAGGAAAGCTGGAAGAGTCATTCTTTGCGGAGATCAGCGATGAAGACATCGACAATCTCTTCAAGTAGGTGCGCGTCCCGTGTCCTTTATTAACTATTCGTCCCGCGAAATCAATGTTAAGATTGTTTACTACGGGCCCGGTCTCTGCGGAAAGACGACCAATCTTCAATTCATTTACAGGAGGACAAACCCGGAACAGAAAGGCAAGCTCATATCCCTCGCCACCGAAACCGAACGGACTCTCTTCTTTGATTTCCTGCCTTTGGCCCTCGGCGACATCAAAGGATTTAAGATACGGTTTCATCTTTATACCGTCCCCGGCCAGGTGTTCTATGCCGCCAGCAGGAAGCTTATCCTCAAGGGAGTTGACGGGATCGTCTTCGTCGCCGACAGTCAAATAGAACGGATGGAATCCAATATGGAGAGTCTGGACGATCTCCGGATCAACCTGTCGGAGCAGGGCTACGAACTCGACAAGCTTCCCTTTGCCATGCAATACAACAAGAGAGACCTCCCCAACGTTGTCCCGCTTGAAAATATGAACCGTGTCCTGAACAGCCGGAATATAGCGTGGTTTGAAGGTGTAGCGGTAACGGGGAAGGGCGTATTCGAAACCCTCAAGGCCGTAGCAAAACAGGTCCTCTTCGAATTAAAGAAGCACTACTAAAGACGAGATACCTCTCTGTCTTCTACAGAAGGTGTGTGGCTCGATTTCCGAAGCAGAAATAAAATGGGACAATGTGTTGTCGTCATTCCCCAGCTTGATCTCCCGATCAAGTCGGAGCATGACGGAGTTTGTATCCCCCGGTCCATCCAATAATACGGCATGCAATCAAGTCTTGAAGAATCAGTTTCAATGGGTCTTTCGGGTGCAGGCCCGGATAGCGGCAACGACCTCCGCGAGGCTATCCTTTTGAACATACCATGCTGCGCCGGCTTCCCTCGCGGCGTCTTCATAATATTCCTTGGAATGGTTACTTAATACCACAACAGGAATTCTTTTCCCCTGAGCCTTCAGTTCTCTCAGAACATCAATGCCGCTTTTCCCCGGCAGCGATATATCCAGCACCAGAACGTCTAAATTGTCTGATTTTACTTTTTCGAGGACTTCCTCACCGTTTGAAGCCTCCTCAGCCACAATAATGTCCTTTGTCTCGGAAAGTATCAGCTTCAGAATTTTACGCATCTCCCTATGATCATCGGCGACAAGGACTCTGATCGTATGCTTCCCTGAAACACTCCCCAATGTCTGGATCCCAACAGGGTCATGTTGTACGCGGCCTTCGCTTTGCGCCGGCAGGGTGAAAAAGAATGTGGACCCCTTGTCCGGTTCGGACTCCACCCATATGCGTCCTCCGTGTTGTTCTACTATCCGCTTGCAGAGCGCAAGTCCTATGCCGGTTCCCGGATATTCCGAAGACGTATGCAATCTTTGAAAGACGCCGAAGATGCGTTCACACTGCTTCGGATCGATGCCGATTCCGTTGTCGCTCACTGAAAAGACCCATTCATCTCCCTTTCTCCGAGCCGAGATATGAACTCTCAGCGGTCTCTTGCTCCGGTACTTGATAGCGTTTCCGATCAGGTTCTGGAAGAGGCTTGTGACCTGCGAGGCGTCTGCCACGATTCTCGGCATGGGGTCATCGCAGGTGATCCGGGCATGGCTTTCCTCTGCAGGAGTCTTGAGACCCGTAAGCGTCCTGGCGACTATCAGGGAAATATCTACAGTGCTGAATTTCTTTTCCTTTGTCCCTACCTTGGAATATTCAAGCAGGTCCTTGATGAGCATCCGCATATCCTTTGCATTTTCAGCAATAGCTTCGATCAATTCATCCGCCTGTTTGTCGAACTTGCCCGAATATCTCCGCTCGAAGAGTCTGATAAAGCCCTCGATATTTATCAGCGGCGACTGGAGATCATGTGAAGCCGCATAAGCGAATTGAGAGAGGTCAGCGTTGGAACGTGCCAGTTCATCTGCTGTTTTTTTCAATTTGGCCGTGCGTTCTTCCACCAGCTCTTCGAGGTGTTCGCGATATTTCCTCAGGGTATGTTCTATTTTTTTACGCTCTATCGCATATCGGATGACGCGCACCAACAGGCTGCCGCTTATTTGCCCCTTTATTAAATAGTCTTGTGCGCCTTCCTGTACGGCTTTTATACCGGCGTCCTTATCGTCAAGCCCCGTCAGCACCACGATGGGTATTCTCTTTGCCTGATCGGATACCTGTTTCAGTGTTTCAAGCCCCTTGCTGTCGGGCAGGCCAAGGTCAAGGAGAAGCACATCGAAGGCTGTTGTTGCAAGGGTTTCCAGCCCCGGTGAAAGGCTGTCACAGGACTCTAATTTGAATTGATCCCCGTTCTCCTTGAGCATTTCGTGGATCAGCCGTACGTCTCCCGGATTATCCTCGATAAGGAGAATCCTGATTCGTTCCTCTTTCATTTGTGTCTGTCCGGCAATTTGACGACTGTGAGCCAGAAGTCTTCGATGGACTTCACTACTTCGAGAAATCGCTCAAGGTCAACCGGCTTCGTGACATAGCAGTTAGCGTGCAGATTGTAGCTCTTCAGGATGTCTTTTTCAGACTGCGAAGTTGTCAAGACCACTACGGGAATGCGCTTCAGGGATTCGTCTGCCTTGATTTCGGCAAGCACCTCCCTGCCGTCTTTCTTCGGAAGATTCAGGTCAAGAAGAATAAGATCAGGGCGAGGCGCCTTTACATATTCACCTTCTCTGCGCAAAAATCCTATCGCCTCGGCGCCGTCATAAACAACATGCAAATAATTAGACACCTTGGCTTCCTTCAAGGCTTCCATTGTAAGACGCACGTCTCCCGGATTATCTTCAACCAGGAGTATCTCTATAGGTTTGCCCTTCACTGCACCATTCATGCTGTTTCTCCCCCTTTCAGCAGTATTGTAAAATAAAACGTTGAACCTTTGCCAATTTGGGATTCGAGCCATATTTCCCCTCCGTGGCGTTCAACTATCCTTTTGCATATGGATAAGCCTATGCCTGTTCCGGAATATCCTCTGCTATGCAGTCTCTGGAATATGTCAAAGATACGTTCTTTATACTGTTCCTCTATCCCGATACCGTTGTCTTTCACAGAGAAAGTCCACACATTGCCCTTTCGGCCGGCGGATATATGAATTCTCGGCGCTTCCCGGCCACGGAACTTGATGGCGTTGCCGATCAAGTTTTGGAACAATTGCAGGATCTGAGACCTGTCCGCCGTCACGGTCGGCAAGGGGCCGTGAGTTATCACAGTGCCGCTTTCTTCTATTGCGACTTTCAGATTGGATAGGGTATCACCAAGGACTTTCTCACAGTCCACCGGTTCAAGAGACTCACTGCTTGTTTCCACGCGGGAATATTCCAGCAAGCCGTTAATCATGTTTTGCAGGCGTTTGGCTCCGTCTACGGCATATTGGATAAACTCGTCGGCATCCGGGTCCAGTTTGCTTTTATAGCGGCGTTCTATTAATTGCAAATAACTTGATATCATACGCAGCGGCTCCTGCAGATCGTGAGAGGCCACATAGGCAAACTGCTGCAATTCGTGGTTGCTCCTCTTTAATTCCTCGGCATACTTCATAATTTCCTTTTCCGCCTTCCTGCGGCCTGCGATCTCAGTCTCTAATGTTTCGTTAGTTCTCGATAAATCCGCCGTTCTCTCCTGAACGCGTATCTCCAGCTCGTCCCGTGCCTTTTGGACAGCGTCTTTCGCACGCGTGATCGAAAGGAAAAGCGGAGCAATTAAAGCAATTCCGGCCACCATGAGTGCAGACGTAGCGAGGGCGACAGCCTCTGCCGTCAAATCAGCCTGCACCACCTCGCCGGAAAACATATGATATAACGTGACGGACCGCCGCATTGCCATAAGAGAAACAGCTATTGCGATAAGATTCCAGGCCACGCTTCTGCCGGTAACCCGTATAAGGCGTAAAGCCAGGAAAGCTGCTGTTATCTGGAGCAGAATAGAAATCGCCAGTACAAGTTTGATGTCCAAATGTTGTCGCTCCTTATCTCAACCTACAGAAATCATGAACTCGGTTAGATGGCCGGGGATTTGCATCCGAAAATCGGAAAATAGAAGTTTTCCGGACAGGTTTTCGGCTATGGCTCTTGCCTATCGTTTTTCCGGCTCTATCGGAATGTGAACCCCCACGGAAGTGCCGTTGTTCTGCCCGCTCTTGATATCGATAGTCCCTCCGAGCATCCAGGCGCGTTCTCTCATCCCTATCAACCCCATGCCTCTATCAACCTTGTCTGCGGTTTCATGCTGTTCGAACCCTTTGCCGTTGTCTTCGACAAGGAAAGAGACTATTTGATCGTCCTTCAGAACAGTCAGGTGCATCCTGTCGGCTTGGGCGTGCCTCTCGACGTTGGTGATCGCCTCCTGTATGATCCTGTAAATGTTGATCTGCGCTTCGCGCGAAAAAATATTATCGATATCGGTTATATCACTGTCCACATGGATATGATCGTTATGTTTCGCAAAACCGCTGATCAGCCGTCTGATGGCCGCGGTAAGGCCGAGGTCTTCCAGAATGGAAGGGCTGAGGTCCCTCGAAAGACGCCTGACATTTTCTATGACGTCATCGATATACGTGAGCAGATTGCCGGCCTCCTCACTGAGCGCCTGTTGATCCTCACGGAGGTGCTGCCGCATGTATCTCACTCTAAGCTTCATGAGAGACAGAGCCTGTCCGAGCTCGTCATGCAGTTCTCTTGAGAGGCGCCGCCGCTCCTGCTCCTGTGCGGTCATGAGCTGGGTTGTGAGATACCGGAGCCGCTCCTCCGATGCGCGAAGAGACTCTTCTGCTCGCGCTCGTTCATCGATCTGCTGAAGCAGCTCTTCATTGAGCGACGACAGTTCGTGAGTCCGCTCCATGACCCGGATTTCCAGTTGGTCGCGGGATCTCCGGACTTCCTCCAGCGCAAGCCTCAAGCGCTCCTCACTTTTGCGAAGTGCCTCCTCGGCCTGTTTACGTTCGGTTACGTCATGCACCATGCCGACAGAGCAAATGATACGTCCCGAGCTGTCACGGTAGTGTTGGCATTTTTCATGCACCCAGCGAACTTCGCCCGTGCCTTCTCGCACGATCCTGTGCTCGATCTCGTAAGAGTCCTTTCCCTCTTTGACGGAAGCCGAATACGCCGAGTCGACTGCCGCGCGGTCATCCGGATGGACCCCTTCGAGGAAGGCTTCGTAAGTCGCACTGAACTCCTGCGGCTGCAGCCCGAAGATACGGTAAACTTCGTCCGACCACGTCAACTCATTCTTGACAAGGTCCAGCTCCCAACTGCCCAGATGAGCGATCTCCTGCGCCCGGGCAAGCCGCTGCTCACTCTCGCGCAGCAACTCCTCGGCCTGCTTGCGCTCGGTGATTTCGTGCTGCAATTCTAAGCTCGTTCTTTGGGCTCTCTCTCGCGCGACAATGGCGTCGTCCATAAGATTTAGGGCGGCCGTGCGCGAGGCGCGGAGGGTTTCGTTGGCGGCCCGGAGTTCCTCGGTGCGCTCGGTGATGCGTTGCTCCAGAGTCTCGTTCATGGCCCTGAGCGCTTGTTGCGCGCGTTTCTGCTCGGTTATGTCTATCCCCATCTCCAGGATCAGAATAGAACCGCTGGAATCGACGAAGGGGTAGTCGTAGATGTCGTAATCGCGGCTGTCCGGGCCCGTCCACTCCCAGTGATGAGGTTGCATGGTTTTCAGAACCGAATATGTTTCGCAAATTTCACAGGGCTCAGTACGGTTGAAAAGGTACTCGAAGCAGCGCTTGCCGTGGGATTCACCGAACCTCTCCCTGAAGAACCGGTTGGCAAAGGGCACGTGATAATCCGATGTCAGCAGCACCACATAAGCCGGCAGCGTTTCCAGTACGGCGTAGAGCCTTTGTCGTTCCGCCTTTACGGACTGGCTGGCGACCGCAAGCTCGTTCGTGCGTTCTTTGACACGCATCTCCAGTTCGTCATGGGCCTTCTGCAGCGCCTTCTCGGCACGTTTGCGCTCGGTCACTTCCTGCATCAGCGCCTCCTGCGCCTTCTCGCGTTCTGTTATATCGCTGAACACCAAAACGACGCCGAGGATCTTTCCCTTCTCGTCTTTGATCGGCGCTGCGCTGTCATTTATCGGTATTTCTCTCCCATCCCTGGATATCAATACTGTATGGTTTGCCAGTCCTACAACATTGCCCTCAAGTATCACTCTCGTCACCGGATTTTCCACCGGCTTGCGCGTATCTCTGTTCACTATGTTCAACACTTCCGTCAGATTTCTCTGCCGCACTTCTTCAAGTTTCCAGCCCATCAGCTCTTCGGCGACGGGATTTATAAAGGTTATCAGACCTTTTTCATCTGTAGCTATTACTGCGTCTCCGATGCTCCTGAGCGTTGTGGCAAGCCACTTTTCTCTGGCTTTCAACTCCCTTTCCATCCTGTGCTTGTACAGAGCCATATCAATTGTTATGTGCAATTCCCTTTCCTGGAAGGGCTTGACTATGTATCCATGCGGCTCTGTCACCTTTGCCCGCCGGAGAGTATTTTCATCCGCGTAAGCGGTAAGATATACGATTGGAATATCGAAACGCGAACGGATTTGTTCGGCGGCGGTCACGCCGTCCATTTTTCCGGGCATCATTATGTCCATCAACACGAGGTCGGGTCGCGCCTCCTCCGCTTTCCTGACGCTTTCCTCTCCGGAATTAGCAATATCAGGCGTAGGATATCCCAGGCTTACCAGTCTTTGCTGTATGTCCATTGCTTCGATGGCTTCGTCTTCAACGATCAGTATCTTGGCATCAGGCATAGCTCACATCACTTCGGCGGCTGGTTCACCAGCAGCCAGTACAGGCCGAGGTTACTCATGGCATCGATGAATGCATCGGAACTTACGGGCTTCACCACGTAGCTGTTTGCGCCGAGCGCATAGGCCGTCTTAATGTCCGGATCCTCCTGCGAGGAGGTCACGACCACCACCGGGATGGTGCGCATACGATCCTCGGACTTGATAGCCTTCAGCACCTCCAGACCGTTCACCTTCGGCAGTTTGAGATCGAGCAAAATCACCTTCGGCTGCTGTGAGCCGTCCCGACCCGCATACGCGCCCCGGCAGAAGATGAAGTCCAGTGCCTCTGCGCCGTCTTCAACCACCGAGAGCGGGTTGGCGATGTTTTGCTTCCTGATCGCCCTCGTGATCATTTCCGCGTCACGGGAGTTGTCCTCCACCAGCAGAATGTCCACTATGGTTGTTTTGTCCATGGTTAAGATCCTTGTTTAAAGGTAAAATGAAACGTTGCGCCTTTGTCAATTTCCCCTTACCCGTGCTATCGGGTTCTCGACGGGCTTGCGGGTATCCATGTTTATTATGGTGAATACTTCCGTCAGTTTTTTATTTAACGCGTTTCCCATCTTCCAGCCTGTCAGTCCCTCGGCGATCGGATTCATAAACGTTATCAACCCGTTCTTATCGGTGGCGATGACGGCGTCTCCGATGCTGCTGAGCGTTGTGGCAAGCCACTTTTCCCTGGCTTTCGATTCCCTTTCCATCTTGTGCTTGTACAGAGCCATATCGATTGATATGTGCAATTCCCTTTCCTGGAAGGGCTTGACTATGTATCCATGCGGCTCTGTCACCTTTGCCCGCCGGAGAGTATTTTCATCCGCGTAAGCGGTAAGATATACGATTGGAATATCGAAACGCGAA
>JBFLXP010000039.1:0-13632 GCA_040757315.1 Nitrospirota bacterium | reverse complement strand
GGCATCCACCCCGCAAAAGAATTAGAAAAAGCTCCCGAATGGAGAGAGATATTAAGGGCACAGTTAGGGCCAGGAGACCGGAAGAAGGTTGTGATCGACCACACTCCTTTTGAAAGCCTGCTGACCAGTATCGGGTTGGGGCTTGTAAAGTTGATGGCAAAGGTATTGTTCCGATTGGAAGTGAGGGGGATGGAGAACATACCCGAAAGAGGGCCGTATATTATCGCCCCGAATCATGTCAGTTATCTCGACGGCTTTTGTGTCGGCGCTTCCTTACCCATTCGGACTATCAGAGATCTCTATACCCTTGGTGTTCAGAATTATTTCAGAGGCATACCGGGAAAAATCTTTGCCAGGCTTGCCAATGTTATTCCAATCGACGCTGAAGCCTATTTAAGCAAGGCATTACAAATGTCTTCCTATGTCCTCGGAAAAGGGAAAGCCCTAATGGTCTTTCCCGAAGGCGGCAGATCCTTCGACGGCAGTCTCGTGGAATTCAAGAAAGGTGTCGGCATCCTCTCCAGAGAACTGAATGTGCCCGTCATACCGACATATATAGCCGGCGCCTTCGAAGCATTGCCGCGAGGCGCGTTCTTGCCCCGCTTTAGGAAGATACGGATTACTTATGGTGCACCCCTTTTCCCATCCGATCTCGATTTCACAAAAAAACCGGAGGGGGTGGATGATTATCAGTTCTTTGCGAACCAATTGAGAGAGAGTGTGAGGAAGCTGGGTCAGGCAGTACGTCATTCCACGACTTGATCGGGGAATCCAGTTTTTCAGCAGGTTCTGAATTGTCCGGTCATCCGTCTTACGTATTGACGGACGGGCAATGACAGAATCGGAGTTTTGAGACAGACTCCAATAGGGAACTACAGTAGATCAAGGAACATCGTGTGATCGGTCAGGTCCTGAAATACATAATCTGCACCTGCATCAACGAGGGCTTTGAAGGGATAGGGGCCGGTAGCGACACCGACACATTTTGCGCCGCATATTTTTGCGCATTCGACGTCCCGGGGTGTGTCTCCCACGATGACAGACTCTTCTATCCGTATCTTTTCCCCGGTCAAATCCTCAAATCTTGCTACAGCGACAGGCAAAAGCTTGTTTCGATCTTCGTCGTCGCTACCGAAGGCGCCTGTCGGGAAGTAGCTGTTAAGATTGAAAGGCTCGAGTTTGATCCGCGCACCCCGCTCCAGATTGCCGGTTAGAAGGCCGATTCCTACGTCAGCTATTGTCATCAGTCTCTCAAGGACGTCATAAATGCCCGGTTTGATTTTTCTACGGCTGTTCTCGATCTCCCGGCTCAGGTGTGCGAGATATGCCTCTATGACAAGTTCCAAATTTCCGTTCTCTGACAGCCCATGCTTCTTCAACCCTTCTCTCATTATCGATGGATCCGTCTTTCCGGCCATGCTGATGCCGTGAAAGCCGTTTTCGACCGAAAACAGTTCTTTAAGAGCGAGTTCGAGAGCACGGACTCCCGCTCCGCCCGAATCTATCAATGTTCCATCGATATCGAATAACACCAGGCGCATGGATTATTTTAACCTTTTTCACTCCGAAAAATATTCGATGAATTTCATTTCCATCTCCCCCGGCAGCGGCGATTTTGCCTCCTCCAGGCGTGCTTCATGCGATTTAATAGCTTCCTCAATATCTTTCTTGCCCTCAACAAGAAGAAATCTGAGCATACCATCATCACGTTCCGGAGTAATGCCCCGAAAGCGCTCCATAACGGTGAGATAATAACAGTAATGAAACAGGTCTTCGGAAGCCCGATAGCCCTTCTCCGCGACAGCCTCTTTCGCCTTTTTCAGGAAATAGACGCGTTCCGAAGGGTTCAGATCCCGAAGAAATTTTTCCTTGAGTTCCTTTCTGAGAGGCGGATCAGACATATCGGTCCCGAAACTTATTCCTAACCCTGACAAACCGTCACCAAAGCATTAGATCTGTCATTCCCGCTTGTCGGGAATCCTTCTGAGGTCCCTTGTTATGAAGAAAGATTCCGGTCAAGCCGGAATGACATTGTTGTATGGGCATTCATTAGACAAACTGCAATGAATTTTCTCCTGTTTCTACAGTAACCCTATTCTCAAGCTACTGATCGCCTTTTTCGAGTTCTTTGAGGAAAGTATCATTGCACATTAAATCGAGAATGATCTTTGAAATGCTCTTCATGACGTCCGAGACCATCTCACCTCTCTCTGTTTTGGCCAGGTCATTGAAGATAACCATGGAATTCAGGAAAATAGCGGTCTCCCAGGAACGTTTGACGAAGTCTTGTCTCTTATCGGTTACTTTTTGCTGCCTGAGAAAATTGCGCAACGCATCGGCGTCCATATTTATGTAAACATCAACCCCGGCGCCATTGCCGCTCGGGACAACCTTGGCGATATCTTCGCCGTTCCATGTTGTGCCGTCTTCTTTCTTGATTTCTTCCCAGGACCTGTAACCGGCCCGCTTATTTTTATAGACCAGTATCGGCTCCGGCAATTTGTAGGCCTTCACTTTAGGCGATTTAGGCAAATGCGGCTTCATTTCAGGCTCGACTGCCGGCGTGTATTCGACTTCGAACTCGACAGACAAGGGTTCATCATAGGGCCTTGTCAGTAAGGCAATTATCCTCCTGACAGCGCCTACTCGCGCAGTCTTTGACGGGATTATTTTGGCGGTTATTCTTCCGTTCCATAAATGACAGGATTTCATTACATCCGGATAGATTATGAATGAGCCCGGGTCGGTCTCCCTGCTGAAATAATCGTTTTCAGCATCCGTCTCGAAGGCTACCCTTGAGTAGGCATTTATCGGCATTCGCTTTCTATCCGGCCCGATTATTTTTAGATAAGTCGGAATGCGTTCACCCTCGAATGCCTTCACGTCTTTTACGCCCGCTTCGCCTATGTCTCTGATATTACCCCCGATTCCCAGGTAATGCAGAATAGTCCGGTTCTTTTTTATCAGTTTGGAGACAACGCCCTCCAGAAACTTTGCATCCTTTGGATTCTTGGTGATCTGCTGTTCTCTGCGGAATTGATTCAACTGCCTCAATCCTTCGTGTCTGCTGAGCTCTTCCGCCAATATCAATTCAATTTCCTTTGAGATTTCCGTGTCCCGCATGCGATCTCTCGACGGCATAAATATCTTTTCCCTTATGTTTGTGTCGACATCGGTACAATCAATGTGAACCAGCGTATAGTCCGCCAGATAATGGAGGTTGGCTTTTGTTCTGAGAAAAGAACGGCCTATGGCAGCATGCGTCTGGCCGTTGATGGTGAAAAAGACTGATTCACCCGGTGAGGCAAACTCGTCCTTTACAGTTCCTTCCTTAAAGACGGTAACCTCTATCGTCCTTTTGCCGAATTTTCCAAGCTCCGCAATAATCGGTATGATGGGAGGGCAGTTGTCCTCAACGCTCTTGCTGTCATCCTTCAAAATTCTCATTTTGTTCCCAACAAGGATTTTGGAAGGGCTGTGGCCTTTGAACTTGCGGGTTTCGTGCAGTGTCATAGGGAGAACAGGAAAGTGGAGCACCCTGTTCAGGTCACGCCATAAATCAAGGGTAATCTGTGACGGATTCGGCAGATAATAATTGTAAAGCTTTATGCATGTTCCTGATTCCAGGGGAACATTCTCGGGGAGAACGGGTAATGGTTCGCCTGCAAACGAAGCAATTTTTCCGTTCTGACAGACGAAGTATTCATACCAGGAATTCTTATATTCGGCGCTTGTGGCAACATGAAGCCTCACCAGCGTAAAGCCCCATAAGTCCTTCTGCCCCTTTTTGAGCAGTTCCGGCGTCTTTCTCGAAAGAATCAGTTGATAATTATGTTCGCCGCAATTCGGCAGCACTCCGCTGCCGCCCATGTTGTATTTCCCTTGGACAAACATAATCTTGTTCTTGTTGCCCCGGTGGAGAGAAAGAAACGTATTCTCAAAATCGTCGGGATGCTGTCCTTCTCCGGTGTCGGAAATAATGATATTGGGCCTTTTCTTATCGCCTTCAGCAATAATCCTGATATTCTCCGCAATCTTCCTCCGCTCTCTGTCAGCAACGTCCGAAAAATCTCCGCTCTTTATCCCACAGAACAATCCAACGGCCTCCTTCATCGTCTTCGGGGCCTGCTTGCTCTCCGGATTAATACCCCGCAGCTTGCATTCCTTCAACAGGAGCGCATCGATAGAATTTATGGGCTTCTCGGCAAGAGCGGCAACGGAATTCTTCGCCTGATTATTGATCGTGTTGAAATTGCTTTCATAACCCCCATACGGCTTCCAGTTTTCCTCGCTCGCCAGCAGACGATCAGATTCGATGACTTTCCTGACCTCGTTTTCCGACCGGGCGGCTATAAGCTGCATTAGAAGATTCTTGGAAGATGATTCATCCATAACTATCTTTTTCGAGCCGAGAACAGGGTTTTCTTAGGCTTGTGGACTCATTCTACTATGTTCAGTCGAATAACAGCAAGAAGGGGGATAATCGTTCTGAAGTTCATCTGACAAGGCTTTCAACAAGTCTCTTCAATGATTTCATTTCTTCATAAATAACGCTCACGATAAAAGCCATCAGGGTGTTCAAATCTCCCTTGTTTGATTTCTGCATTACAGTTATGTATTCAGCTCGCCGTATCGGAGGAATAATCAAAGGACAGTAGCCGTTTTTCATAGTCAGAATACTTAGCAAAAGCTTCCGATCCTTCCATTGCCGTCAGTAAAAGGATGGATTAACTCAAATTCGGCATGCAGGTCGCTTGCCTGTTCAAGTATATGTTTATCTTCGACATTTGCATTTAAGTTCACAATATACTTTTTCATAAGTTCGGGAACTTTCCGATGATCGGGAGGCAGATAATCGGTTCCCGTGATGATGACGTTCTTCTGTCTGTATCTACCTGCGTTCTCAAAATCTATCCGCTGAAAAAAGAGCTTATGGAGAAACAAAATATCTTTCGGTATCATGCCTCTTGCCTTTCAATATGCCACTTCTTTCCAGCATCTTACGTGTCTTTTCGATTTCTGCCACAAGTGTTTTCTCATCCGGCAGAGCTGTTCGGTATTCTGCAGCAAGAACCTTATTCGGCAAACCTTCAAGAGCATAATGAGCCACTGCATAGTCTTTCTGGGCGCAAAGTATCAAACCCACAGGCGGGTTTTCGTAAGAGTGAGTCCAGTGTTCACGTGCATAGTTGAGGTAGAGGTGCATTTGTCCGGCATCTGCATGGGTGAATTTGCCGAGCTTTAAATCAATAATGACGAGACAGCGCAGTCGCCGATGGTAGAAAAGAAGGTCAACCCGATACCACTCGTCTCCTATTCTTAAACGGCGTTGACGTCCGACAAAGGCGAAATCACCTCCGAGTTCCAGCAAAAAGTTTTCAAGCTGGTGAATAAGGGCTTCTTCAAGATCGTTTTCGGAATATTCGTCTTTTAGTCCTAAAAACTCCAGCACAAAGGGGTCTTTTATCTCTTCTTCCGGTGTGACCGCGTCTTCAGGAAGTGCCGGTGCTCCCTTTTTAAGCATGGCTGCCTTGTTTCTGGATAAGGCAGTTCGCTCATAAAATTGTGTCGAGATTTGTCGGTCTAACTGGCGCACAGACCAGCCGCCGCGCAAAGTTTCAGCCTCATAAAAAGCACGGCCTTCGGGATTCTGTACTGCCAGAAGTTTTACGTAATGTGACCATGGCAGTGGAAAACGCTGTGCAAGGTCTTTTAGAGAGAATTGTGCAGACATTGTCTGCAATTTTTCAGACAACGTCTGAAATTTCTGTTCTTCATATGATGCGGGCAAAGATTTTTCAGACACTGTCTGAAAAATTCGGTCCGGAGGCCAGACAAGATAAAACTTTCTCATTTGACTCAAATTGACCGGGCTAAAACCTCTTCCGAAACGTGCCGTTAAATCAAGAGAAAGCTGGGCAATAAGGGTTTCACCATACTTAGCTTTTTTACTTCCCCTTTGCTCAAACTCAACTATCCTTCGCCCTATCTCCCAATAAGTGGCAGTCATAATGGTGTTGGTTGCATGAACCGAGGCCCGGCGTGCGGATTCAAGTAGTCCGGCAACCTCGCGCAGTATTGTTTCGTATCCGGAAATCTTAGGGCTTTTTATAGAAAAGTTTTTATTGGTCTTTTTCATTATGGTCTCTCTCAGCTTTCCACCGGGATGTGACCATCTATTCATTGAATGACCCCCCATTAAACTGTTGCTAAATTGTAAAACAGGCCGTATTTAGAGTCAATAAATATGGTACGCGGAAAGTAACCATTCAGTGAAGAGTTTCATGGTTCGACAAGCTCACCATGACATTGTCATCCTGAGCCTGTCGAAGGATGGCATGGGTCCATTTCACAGTCCGATAACGACTCCTCACTGGCGTCTTGCGTGGGAAATTGACGCAGGTTTGATGTTGTATTCCTTGTCCAGGCTGTATGCCATGATTACTGCCTTGTCGATATCTTCGTAGGGGAAATCCGGTGCGCTTAGCACAAGGTGAGGAGCCTTGTCGTCGAATTTCAGGCCGAATTCCGAGCTACGTTCATAAAGCACAGTGCCGGGAAGGACATGGAGGATACTGAATACGATATTGGACGGCTTCAGGTCTATCATCGTCTTTGCCGATATCAGAAACTTGAGGAAGTTATCTCCCGGAAGGCCGATGATAAGGTCCGTCGTGACTTCGATGCCGTTCTCCTCAAGAAGTCTGACTCCTTGCTTGAATTTATCTTCCTTGTAGAATCTGTTCACGGTCTTCAAAGTGTCTTCATTTACTGTCTGAGGGCCGGTCTCTATGCTTTTTACATTCGCTTTCCTGAAAAGCTCAACCGTCTCGTCATCCACGAATTCCACGATGATCTCAACAGTGCGCAGCTCTGCCCCGAACCGGTTGGTACTGGAGATCATTTCCGCTATTTTTGCCAGCCTATCCTTTCTGCAATTGAAGACCGTGTCGACAAAATGGAAGCTTTTGATTTCCGGATGACTGAGGACAAGTTCTATCTCTTTCCTGATTCGTTCTTCCGGGAAGAACCTGAGCTTTGGAAGGTTTTTCCCTTCAAAACAATAATGGCATCTGAAAAGGCATCCCCTGTATGATTCTATGTATGTCACTTTGTCCCTCGGAACAAGCATCCCTTCCAGATATGGCGAAGGTATTTCGCTGAGGTCTTCGATAGGAAGCCTATCAGGATTCTCAACTACATCTCCGTTCGCCCTGTAGCTCAGGCCGGCTACTTCTTCGATTCTTCCTTCGCCGAGATAATACTTAAGCAGTGCCGCGAACGTAAGCTCTCCTTCGCCCTTTATGATGACGTCGACAAAATCGTATTCCTGCAAGTATTTTGAGCTGATGGGACCTACTTCAGGCCCACCGAGGATGATACGAACCTGAGGATAAATAGTTTTGATAATCCTCGCAGTATCAAGGACTTTCTGTATATTCCAGCAATAGCATGAAAAGCCGATAATGTCGGGTCTGCTCTGGGAAAGATAGTAAACAATCTGCTGTACCGTAAGAGTCTCGGTGTCGAAGTCGAGAATCTCTATTTCGGCAGAATCCCGGATGAATCTATCCTTCAGGGCATATGCTTTGAGATACCCCAGTGCAAGGGAAAAGTGGTTTGCCCAGTTAAAGGATAAAAGAAATACCCTCTTCTTAGGCATATAGAGCCTTCATATCTTGAAGATAAGGATAAGCGGTGACGGACGCAAACTCTCTGTCGCCAAACTGCGAGAGATACCTCTCTTCGGTCCCCGGACAGAAATCCTTGAAGACGCATCCAACACAGTGCTTATGGTGTTGAAAAGTTCTCTCATAAATTCCAGTCAGGCCGGAAAGGAGCTCACCGACATGTTGCTCGATCCCCTGCATAATACAGAACGGTATCCCTTCGGTCATAATCCAGACCCGATTGAAAATGCTGATATTGATCGCGTTTGCGATATGAGGCATGACCGACCGCAATGGCAGCGAGTAGTCCTGCATCGAAAGAATAATACGGTTGATGCCGAAGGTCAAAGCCGTCGACAAAGTATTTTCAAGACTCGAGAAGTTCTCCTTGCACACGGGTATTCGCACGCAGACGAATTTCTCCTGTGAGAGTCCCGTCAGGTTCTCCAGTCCCTGGATAGTCTCCCAGAAAGACCCCTGGGCTTGCGTCAGGTAATCGTGGACGGAAGGATTCGGACCCCATAATTTAATCTCAAACAAAGAGCAGCCTTCGTTCAATACGCGGTGGAGATAACGAACATCGGAAAACGCTCTCCCATTCGTTATGAGCTTGATTCTCCTGTACCCATCTGCTACGGCGGCCTGAATAATCGTTAAGATATCGCTTCGCATCGCCGGTTCACCGCCAAACAACGCAATATTGTCTTCTTCTTTTTGGTTTACCGCAGTTATTATTGAAGCAAGGTCAGTCTGAGGAGAGTTTTTGTGCTCTGGAGAACAATGAAGACAAGAGTTATTGCACGGGCCGCCAAGGAATATCTCTTTATATCGAAGCAAGCGGAACCTTCACAAAAAATGACCTGATCGAGTTGAGCTGAAATGCCTTGAGATTACAGCATTTTTCGGAGGAACGAACTCTCTGCCGCATAATGAATTATACCACAAGCTCATTTGCGCTCAATTGAATCAGGCCGGAAGAATCCATTATAGTAAACCTATGTACAAAGAACGGGACTACGATGTTATCGTGATCGGCGCAGGCCATGCAGGCTGTGAAGCCGCCCTTGCCGCGGCGAGGATGGGCTTTTCGACTTGCCTCTTCACCATAAACCTCGACACAATCGCCCAGATGTCGTGTAACCCTGCTATCGGGGGGCTTGCAAAGGGCCACCTCGTCCGGGAGATCGATGCCCTCGGCGGCGAGATGGCAAAGGTGACCGATAAGGCCGGCATCCAGTTCAGGATGTTGAATATGTCGAAAGGACCTGCGGTCTGGTCTCTGAGAGCCCAGGCCGACAGGGTGCTTTACCGGCTGGCGATGAGACATGTGATCGAGTCGCAGGAGAACCTCGACATCAAGCAGGCGGTCGTCGAAAGGATTTATGTCGAAGACGGCAAGGTGAAGGGTGTTATTACTTCTCTCGGCATCCTCTACGGAGCAGGGGCAGTAATAGTCACAACCGGGACTTTTTTGAAAGGCCTGATTCACATCGGACTGGATAACTTTTTCGCTGGAAGGGCGGGTGAATTTCCGTCCATCGGCCTATCCGATTCGCTTCAGAGCCTGGGACTCAAGATGGGCCGGCTCAAAACAGGCACCCCTCCACGGCTTGACGCCAGAACGATAGATTTCTCGAAGACGGAGCCTCAGTACGGGGATGATCCGCCTCCACCGTTCTCTCACAGCACAACGGAAATAACCAATCCTCAGTTGCCCTGTTTTATGACATACACGAACGATGAGACCCATAAGACCATCCTCAACAATCTCGACAGGTCGCCTCTTTATAGTGGAAAGATTAAGGGCATTGGGGCCCGGTATTGCCCCTCCATAGAGGATAAAGTGGTGCGGTTTTCGGATCGGCCGAGGCATCAGGTGTTTCTGGAGCCCGAGGGGCTGGAGACGAAAGAATATTATGCGAACGGAATCCCGACCAGCCTTCCTTATGACGTCCAGATTAGGTTTGTCAGGACCATTCCGGGACTTGAAGAAGTGGAGATCATGCGGCCGGGATACGCGATAGAATATGACTTCGTTTTTCCTTCCCAACTAAAACATGATCTCGAAGCAAAGAGTATCGACGGTCTTTTCCTCGCCGGCCAGATCAACGGGACTTCAGGATATGAAGAGGCCGCTGCTCAGGGGTTGATGGCTGGAATCAATGCGGCATTGAAACTCCGGGGGGAAGGTCCGCTTGTCCTCATGCGGCATGAGGCTTATATCGGCGTTCTTATCGATGATCTCATTACTAAAGGAACTAATGAGCCTTACAGGATGTTTACTTCTCGGGCTGAGTATAGACTCCTTCTGAGACACGATAACGCCGATCTGCGTCTAATGGATAAAGGAAATTTTGTCGGGCTTCTGGATGCTGCCGTGTATGAGAGATTCGTCGAAAAAAGAAGACTGATCAATGGAGAGATCGATCGCCTCAGGAAGACACGCATCAAGTTCGATGATCCGACAAGAAGCGAATCTCTCGATCAGCTTCTGAAGAGACCAGAGATAACATATCAATTCATAGATGAGAGTTCGCCCTCCGATCAACCGTTCGGTCCCGATGTCAGAAGACAGGTGGAAATACAGATCAAGTACGAAGGCTATATCGCCCAACAAATGGAGATGGCCGAAAAGCTAAAGAAGACGGAAGGGAGAATCATTCCTGCAGACTTCAATTATGCCTCTGTGAACGGACTTTCCCGTGAAGTATTGAGCAAACTTCAGGAAATCAGGCCTTCAAATCTTGGTCAGGCAGGCAGAATACCAGGTGTTACGCCGACTGCCGTCTCCCTTTTGATGGTGGCGATCGAGAGGTTGAAGAGAGCGAGAAAATGATAAGGCCGTTTCCGCACGGTGTCTGCCTTTTACTGACGAAATTCACGAATTAACCGGGCAGGACACAAAAAATTCTTGACAACCCCTCTGATTTGAGGTATAAGTAAATCAAGAAGAGCGGCTTACCAAGAAGTGGTGGCCCTGCTCCTCTCAAACTCAGCATGAAGGTTGTAAGGTCACAGGACGTAGAGTTTTAGACGTAAGTGTTTAAGCTGTATGTCTCAAGATGTACAATCTGCTGAGAGCCGAGGGGAAGCGGGCACCACTTTTTTATTGCAGTCCAGTCAGAGATACCACCGGGTTCCTCCCGACACTTGAATAAAACTGAAAGGAGGCTTCACTAAAATGGAGCCCGCAGATCTCTTAAGAAAAGGCCTGGACCAATTAGATCTTCCGTCTTCACCGTCGTTAGTATGTGCCTTTATGACATATCTTGCGGAGCTCAAGAAATGGAATAAGACATACAATCTGACCGGCCTCAGAACAGATGAAGACATCGTTATCAAACACTTCCTCGACTCTCTCCTCTACCTGAAGGTGATGCCGGAAGAGGCGGCGAGTATTGCAGACGTAGGAACCGGCGCAGGATTTCCGGGCCTTCCGATCAAGATAATGAGACCCGAAATCGTTTTGTATCTCATCGAATCGTCAGGTAAGAAATGCGCGTTTCTCAGGCATATCACAAGACGGCTGGAGATCGAAAGCGCGTTTATTATAGAAAAGAGAGTTGAGAATATCCGCTCGGCTCAAGAGATGACCGCAGTGGACGCCGCTGTGACGCGTGCTCTTTTCACCGTGAATGAGTTCCTTGAAAAGGCGTCTCATGTTGTCAGGCCGGGAGGGTTCCTTGTTCTTAGCAAAGGGCCGAAAGTGACAGAGGAATTGAAGGCGCTTGGGGATGTGAAGAGCGAGGTCACGGTATTTAAATTGCCCCTGACGGATATTAAACGGTTTCTTGTTGTACTGAAACTGTGATCCGCGTGGCGACTACTTGGCTATAATATTATTCAAGGATTCCCCGAATGTTGAACAGACTGAGCGCACACAGCTATCCCTCAGGCTCCTGCGGAGTCGGATTTGTCTGTAACATCGACGGCAAGAAAAGCCGCGAAATCGTCCGCCTGGGGATCGAGGCGGTCAGAAACCTTACCCACAGAGGAGCTGTCGGAGCCGACGGTATAACCGGAGACGGAGCCGGCGTACTGTTTCAGGTGCCGTTGGATTTTTTTTCACGCGAAATCGACCGGCTCGCCTTCAAAATCTCCCGCATCGAAAACCTTGCTGTCGGAGTGTTTTTCCTTCGAGGCAATGTCGAGAAAGGGATCGAACTTATTCTTAAAGAGCGGGGGCTAAGACCTATCGGCTGGAGGGTTGTGCCTACGGATGACGAGGCACTCGGCAAAGCTGCTCTCTCGACAAAACCCATCATCAAACAGATCTTGATCGATACAGAGGCCATCAAGCCCGCTGAGAGGGATCGCATGCTGTACATCGCAGGGCGCGTCATTGAAAATACTTACGATGATTCCGTCTATGTTTGCTCATTGTCCTCAAAGACAATTGTTTATAAGGGGATGTTGGTTGCCACCCATCTCGACCATTTCTACCCGGATTTGAAAAGCGATTTACTGGAATCAGCGCTTTGTGTTTTCCATCAGAGGTTTTCCACGAACACCTTTCCTGATTGGACTCTCGCCCAGCCGTTCCGGATTTTGGCCCATAACGGAGAGATCAACACGATCTGGGGCAACAGGAATTGGATAAAAGCCACCGAAACGGACTTGTACCATGAAGTTTTTGGCGACGATATGGAGAGCATAAAGCCCGTCCTGTCTTCATCGGAAAGCGATTCAGCATCCCTTGACAGAATCAGCGAGCTCCTCTATTTTGCAGGTTTCTCGCTTGAGCATGCGCTCAATCTCTGTATTCCGCCTGCCTGGGAATGCTGCGAGTTCCCGGCGGACGAACACCGGCGGAATGCCGAGGCCTTTTTTGAATACCAGTCCTTTCTCATGAAGCCCTGGGACGGTCCCGCCGCAGTCGTCTTTACGGACGGCAGCACAGTAGGAGCGCATCTTGACAGAAATGGTCTCAGGCCTCTGAGGTTTGTTCTCACCGAAGACGGCCTCCTCGTCGCGGGTTCAGAGACGGGGATGATAGATCTTGCGGGCAGGCGGGTGATTAGGAAAGACAGGCTCGGCCCTGGCGATACCCTCTCCGCAGATCTCATCAGAGGTGAAGTGCGCCATACGGATGAAATAATTGACGGGCTTTCCCGTCAGAAGCCATACAGGGATTGGACAGATCAGCACTTGATTAAACTTTCGGCAGCTTCTGAAGAAAGGTCTCATAGTCCGGAAGATATTGCGAGGAAACAGGTCGCTTTCGGCTATACCCTGGAGGAGGTCATGCTCTCGATGAAGGAGATGGCGGAAAAAGGGAAAGAAATCACATTCTCCATGGGCGACGACACGCCTATTCCTTCTCTTTCAGAGAAGCCCCAACTGCTTTTCAGATATTTCAGACAGAGGTTTTCCCAGGTCACGAATCCTCCCATTGATTCCATACGCGAAAGAATGGTCATGTCTCTCAGAATGAATATCGGACACAAGAAGAATTTTCTCCTTGAGACTCCCGAACAGGCTCGGAGATTGAGAATAGAATCGCCTGTCCTGCTTGAATCGCAGATCAAAGAGATAGAAAACCAGTCTTTACTCACCGTTAGGATACCCATAACGTTTTCAAGGACGTCTCCATCTCTTATGCCGGCAGTCAGGGAACTCCAAAAAATGGTGATAGATGCAGTCAGAGACGGTGCGGAGATAGTCATACTTTCAGACCGGGATATCTCCCGGGAAAATGTGGCCGTTCCGAGTCTTCTCGCAACTGCTGCGGCTTTCGAAGCCCTCCGAAAGGAAGGCATTGCGAATCGGGCCAGTATCATTGTGGAAACGGGTGAGGCGCGGGATATCCACCATCTTGCCTGTCTCATAGGGTACAATGCTTCCGCAGTCTGCCCATACCTTGCCATACAGACGATTCGGGATCTGTGCGGCCGGTCTTTCAAGACCTCATGCGAAGAGGCCGTCACAAACTATAGAAAGGCACTCGAAGACGGCATGCTTA
>JBFLXP010000038.1:0-13985 GCA_040757315.1 Nitrospirota bacterium | reverse complement strand
AGGATGTGTAGTCAAAAAGTGTCCTTTCAGCCGGATCTTTTGCAAACCCCTCAACTTGCGAATAAAGTGTCATACCGTTGGAGTGCTCTTCTTTCACAATATAACCCATTTCGTTACACCACCAGATCGTGTCAGGAGTTTTGAGTCTGTACAGACTCAAAACATCCATCCCTATTTTTAACGGTCTTATCTCTTCAAGGACGACGGTTGATTCACGAATCGCAAGATTGACGAGATCGAGCAGAGGAACAGCAAAGACGGAATTCGGCGCCGGTCGCTGCTTTATGAGAACGGGCATCAACGTCATGGGGAGATAGAGAGTTGTGTTCTTTATCCCTATTGTGTGCACTTTTCTTTTCCCGGAAGATTCAAGGAAAAAGACGACCGCATCCGGCTCCACATTCCCCCGTACAGTAATACCCTTTTCACCTTCAAAATAAGAATGATATTCAAAAGACTTTATAGAAAAAGCGGCATCGCAGAGGGATTTTATGGCCCCTATAAGGACGCTGTCTTTGCCATCCTTTTTTACCTTGATGCGTCTTTCATCTTCGATTATGATTTCGTTGCCGACGTTTTCGTAGCTGGTACTGGCATACCCAATCTTCTTTTGTTTCACATAAATATCGTACCAAAAGGTTTTTTTCTCGAAAGCTTTTTCAACAGCATGCGGTTTGACTGACAAAGGGCTGCTGCCGTAATAATTAATGTACAACAATAATGACAACAGCGCCACCCACGCCACAAACAGAATTCCATTTACTGTTCGCATCTTTTCTGACATCGGTTTTATGATATTCGTTTCTTGAAATTATTTACAAGGTCTAATTCAGTGTGCAGTATTTTATCGTCTCATCTCTTAATGAACGATACAGATTTGACTGATTTGGTGAATTTGGCGTGCAATAATTTTACAAATCATTTTCGCATGATGACGTATTCCCTTGTGCATTTTTGCTGATGTTATAATATTTTGATGGCTGACAACAAGGTTAGAGACATGCATGAAAGATAAACCTGGAAAATCAACCTCCGATCGGCATTATGTTCGATGGCACTCCATGGCAAAGAAATTGACAATCCTCTTTTTTTTCGTGTTCTTCTTCATTTCCTACCTTCAGCGTCACGTGTATAACTCTGATTTCTGGTGGCATCTTGCGGCCGGAAAATACATAACGGAAACCAGATCTCTGCCAACCAATGATCCTTTTGCTTACACCTCGCAGGAAGAACCATCCACAAGAAAATCAATTATCTTGAGAGGTTACTGGCTCGCACAGGTCGCATTTTACAAAATATATGATTCATGGAGCGCAAAGGGGATAATCACACTGCGATCCGTAGTGATGTCTCTGTTTCTCTTCTTTGTTTTCCTGGCAATAAAAAAGCAACGGGCGCCGGATATTTTGGCTGTTCTGCTCACGGTGTGTATTTTTTTTACTGCCAAAGGGTTTCTCGGAGAAAGGCCGCAGTTGTTCACATTTCTGACGTTTTCCATAGTTCTTTATCTTCTGGAGGCATTCAGAACTACAAAATCAAAAAAAATATTCTTAATCCCTTTTATCATATTTGTTCTTTCCAATATGCATCCCGGGTTTGTTGTATGCATCCTTCTGGTAGCGCTTTATACTTTGGGAACAGCGGCAAAGTTGCTCGGGAAAGAAGAATCCCCTGCTGGTTCCCTTAAGACTCTGTGCATAGTGTTGATGCTTTCGGCAATTGCCTCTCTTCTCAATCCCAATGGGCTAAGTGTCATCGGTGAATTGTTAATGTTGAGTTCCGATGAACAGCGGAAAGGAATTGTTGAGCACATGCCCACCTTTTCGGTTTATTTCAACAAATTCGGACCAGTAGATTATTCTTACATCTCTTTCCTTGTTGCATCGTCATTAAGTCTTCGATACATAAGAAAGACCGAAATTATTCATCTGCTGTCACTTGTTGTCTTCTCGATAATGAGTTTTGTGTCTTTGAGATATATCATTTTCTATATGGCGATTGCCGCGCCTCTTCTGGCAGCGACCATTTTGAACGCAAGTGAAGAAAAGATCTTTGAAAAATTTACAGGCGTCGTTAAAAGGAAAGAGAAGTTTACTGCTGCCGCATCGGGTATTATAGGAATATTTCTTGTATTTGTTTCAATTCCGGCTTTAGCGAAATATGAATTTAAAGAAAGTACTTTCTTTGATGTGCCGAAAGGCGCCGCTGACTTTCTCGCAGGACAACAAATCGAGGGTAATATGTTCAACGAGTACGGATTCGGAGGATATTTGATATGGCGACTTTACCCTGAGAAAAAGGTGTTTATCGACGGCAGATCTTTAGAGACGAATATTCTTGAAGAATATCAAATTATTGCATCTTCAGTTGCCGGCGGCCGGCGTTCCTGGGAAGACATCGCGAAGAAATATGATATAACCTATATTGTAATGCCTCCCCTAATGCCGAGAGGGGAGATCTATCCCATTGTTGAAACGTTGTTTGACAAGGACGAATGGGCTTTGATTTATTATGATCACCTGTCGCTGGTATTTTTGCGAAATGATTCCCGAAATGTTTATGTTGTCAGGAAGCTTGCACGAGATAAGATTGAGGGGCTAAACACCATTATCTTACAGGCGGCTGCTCGGGCGAACAAGAATCCGACAAACCCTTACTACTTCATGACACTGGGCAAAGTCTTTTTTAAGATGAAAAGATTCGACGACTCACATAGAGCCTTTACAATGGCCTTACAAAGAGATCCCCACAATGCTCTTATCAAGAAATGGTTGCAGAATGCAGAAGCGGCGAGGGCGGGGAAATCCTAACACAGCCCTTTTTATATATCCATGCTCTTTTTCTGCAAGCATCTGCAAGAATAAAATCCTCTCTTGATCCGAGGGCGGTTCTTTTTTCTTCACTATCCCGCCGTCTTTTGAGCGTTCAACAAGCTCAAGGCAGGGTGACAGACGCTGAGCGCTGCGCTGGTCGAAATGTGGAACGTGGCACACTTGACTGAACTGTGACATTTTCCTTAAAATTTTTCTTGACATCGCCTTCATTTTTTCGGTATCTTTTAAATTCTAATAAGTAAATTTCGACGTTTAGAAGGGGGGTAGAGAATTGTATGCTTTAGGTACCCATCTCTTAATCGAACTAAGAGAGTGCAATCACGAAATCCTCAAAAGTCTTGAGAAAGTCAGAAATGCATTGGTCTCAGCGGCAAGAGAGGCCAAGGCGACCATAGTAGACATTTCCTTCCACGAGTTCAATCCCTTCGGTATCAGCGGAGTCGTAGTCATTGCCGAATCGCATCTCACGATTCACACATGGCCTGAGTACAACTATGCTGCCGTTGATATATTCACTTGCGGCGATACCATCAAACCTGAAGTCGCTGCCTCATATCTCATCCAGCAGTTCGAGAGCAAGAACCCCTCGATTGTCGAAATGAAGCGCGGCATCCTGTCTCACACGAACAAGAAGCTGCCTCATAAAGTGATGTTGGCATCCGGTTCTGATGCCGAACTGCTTCAGACGGTAACATAATAAGATAAGTCGAGGTTAAAGTCAGGAATCCTCGCGGTTCGTGAGGGCCGCGATACCCGGAAGCTCTTTCCCTTCGAGCAGTTGCAGGGACGCACCTCCGCCTGTCGAGATAAAGGATATCGCGTCCGAAAACCCGGCCCTGTGGACTGCAAGATCGGTATCGCCGCCTCCGACGATCGTAAGCGCATATGCCTCCGCGACGGCGCGGGCAATTTCGAAGGTGCCCCTTGAGAAGGCATCTTTTTCGAACACGCCCATAGGTCCATTCCAGAGAATGGTCTTGGCGTCCTGGAGCGCTTCAGAGAAGAGCTTTACAGAGGCCGGACCGATATCGAGGGCCTTCCAGCCCTCTGGAATCTCGAGAGTAGGAACGATCTTGATGACCGCTCCCGGTTCCGTATCTTGAGCAATCACACAATCGACGGGGAGATAGAATTTTATCCCGCTGTCTTTCAGTGTCTTTCTGATCCGGTCGGCTGTTTCGAGCATCTGATCCTCGACAAGAGAATCTCCGATCTCATAGCCCATCGCTTTTATGAAGGTAAAAGCCATCCCGCCGCCCACCAGTACCTTGTCGACATGCCCGACGAGATGCTCGAGCACCCCGATCTTTCCTGAGACCTTGGCCCCGCCGAGGATTGCGATAAACGGCTTAAGGGGATTGTCGATGGCGCCCTTCAGGTATTCGATCTCCTTCTTCAGGAGAAATCCTGCTGCCGAAGTAAGGTATTTTGTCACACCGACCGTCGACGCATGCGCTCTGTGAGCCGCCCCAAAGGCGTCGTTCACATATGCGTCTGCAAGCTTTGACAGCGCCTGAGCAAAAGAGTCGTCATTTTTTTCTTCTTCCGGATGGAATCTGAGGTTCTCCAGCAGCACGACATCACCGGCGTTCATTTTCGCAATGAGACCTTCCACCTGCGGGCCCGCACAATCCGGCGCAAAGATCACCTCTTTGTTGAGAAGTCTCTGAAGTCTCTTGGCGACGGGAGCAAGGCTGAACTTCGGGTCCATCTTACCTTTCGGTCTTCCCAGGTGGGATGCAAGAATGACTCTTGCACCCTCATCAATCGCATAATTTATCGTCGAAAGTGTAGATCGAATCCTTGTGTCGTCGGTGATCATCAGGTTGTCGTCGAGGGGCACGTTGAAATCGGCCCTGATGAAAACCCTCTTTCCCTTGATATCAAGATCCTCAATGGTTAGTTTATGAAAAATATCTCTTATCGAGACCGGATCGGGAAGATTCACCTTTTTCATGTCAGATCCTCTTGGCAATATAGATAATGAGATCTCGCAGGCGGGAACTGTAGCCCCACTCATTGTCATACCATGCAAGGACCTTTGCCAACCTGTTTTCCATAACCATGGTGAGTGTCGCATCTACGATAGAAGAATGGGCATTTCCGTTCGAATCGGTCGAAACGAGCGGCTCTTCGGAATAACGCAGGATGCCTTTCATGGGTCCGTCGGCGGCTTTCTTGAGCGCTGCGTTGATCTCTTCGGTAGTGACATCCTTTCCCAACTCGACCACGAGATCTATAATGGAAACATTCGGTGTAGGGACCCGGATTGCCATGCCGTTAAGCTTCCCCTTCAGTTCGGGAAGCACAATACCGACAGCCTTTGCGGCGCCGGTCGTAGTAGGGATCATGTTCAGGGCGGCGGCGCGGGCTCTCCTAAGATCTTTATGGGGAAGGTCGAGAATCCGCTGATCGTTGGTATAAGAATGAATGGTCGTCATCAATCCCCGCACAATCCCGAAGTCACTATGCAGGACCTTTGCAACCGGAGCAAGACAGTTGGTTGTGCATGAGGCATTCGAGATGATCTTATGCTTCATGGGGTCAAGGGATTCTTCATTCACCCCCATGCATATTGTTGCATCGGGCTCCTTCGCCGGCGCTGAAATAATCACCCATTTGGCTCCGGCATCCAGATGCTTTGATGAGGCGAGTCTATCCACAAACCTTCCGGTAGATTCGACTACGGCGTCTATGCCGAGGTCATTCCATGGCAGCTTTTCGGGCTCTGTCACGGCCAATACTTTTATTTCCTTCCCGTCTACCAGAATACTGCCGTTGCCGGATTTGACCTCCGCATGGAACATCCCGTGTACGGAGTCGTATTTCAAAAGGTGCGCGAGAGTTTTTGCATCCGTAAGATCATTCAGAGCAACGACGTCGAATTCATTGTGCCCCCAGCTCGTCCTGAGGAAATTTCTTCCGATTCGTCCAAATCCATTTATCGCAACACGCAAAGCCATAGAACCCTCCTTTCGTTTATAAAATTATACCGAAAAAAAACAAAAAGCCAAATTTCATTTTATGAGACACTCATGTCTTAACCCTCCCGGGATTGAGGGGCGGTCATTTTCACAGATTGATTCCGGAGCAAGAAAGTATGGCATTTTCTTGGTTTGATAAAGCAGAGCAGATTGGAGGGAGATGAATTATCCTACCACTTGTTGATAACGAGACCCGTGAGGAGTTTTGGATAGAAATAGGTTGATTTCGGGGGCATCCTGATGGATGTGAGGGCCGCTTTTTCGACATCCCCGACCCTCGTCGGATTCAGGAAAAAAGCCGCCTCATAATCACCATTTTTTACTTTCTCGACGGCCCTATCGACGTCCATCTCATATCCGATGTTCGTCGTATGCAAAATCTTCTTCAACACGAGCTCATGCAGGATGATCACATCTATTTCCCTCAGGTCGGGATGAACCTCAAGGAGATTTCCACCCTTGTATGTAAGGAGATACCATACGTCGCTCCCCCTCTCAAGAAAACCAAAAACGTCCTTCTTTCCCGATAGTCTGTTTACAATATCGAAGCTGCTTTTTACGGGTTCAATCTCGAAGTAGCGTGACAGCGTTTCCTTCATGTCCTTCGGAATCTCTTTCAGAAGCCTGTGAGTCGGAAGTATTGTTATCCCTTCGTCGAGCATATCGGAGAGAAACATGAGCACATGATCAAACGGCTTTTCATCGGGAGATAACCCTTTCGCCTGCATCTCTTTACAAAACTCAAATGCGGTTTCATATCGATGATGACCGTCGGCAATGAAGACGGCCTTGCCTTCAAGTTCATTCTTGATGATGTCGACTGAGTCGGCGTTATCGATCTGCCAAAGCCGATGCACATTCCCGGAAATGTCAGCCGCTTCTATATATGCCTTTGTTGCAGATACGTGCGACAGAATTCCTGCAATACGGCTTTCGGGACTCTTATAAAGCGAGAAGATCGGACTCGTGTTGGCCTCGCAGGAGCGCATCAGGTTCAGGCGGTCTTCTTTTGGCTTTGAATAAGTGCATTCATGCGGAAAGATACTGCCCTTGCCCAGCTCTTCCAGTTTCACGAGGCCCAGCATCCCGATGAGTCGCTTTCTCACATTATGAACCGTGTAAGACATTTCATATACATAGAATGACGGTTTGTCGCTCCTGATGAGTACCTCCTCTTCCAGCCATGCGTCGAGGTATCCCGCGGCCCTCGTGTATTTATTCCCGGTTTCGTTATCTCCCGCTTCTTCCTTGCCGAAGTCAACCCTCACGATGTTGTAAGGGCTCTGCATGTACAATGCTTCCCGGTATTCGGGCGTTATGACATCGTAAGGAGGAGCCAGAACGTCCTCCGCGGAGACCTTTGAGACATTATAGAGAATTCCCCTGAAAGGAATAATTTTCGCCATTTGTTTTAATCTGCGTAGATTTCAAGAAAAGAATATCTTAGCACGGAGACTTCGCCAAATTCAAACGCGATCAAGGGGAGCAGAGGGATTTGTTCATCGTCTCAAGACAGTTTGAACACCCATATCATCGTCATTCCCCGGCTTGACCGGGGAATCCAGAAGCCCTGGATGCCCGCCTACGACCTGCGGGCATGACAGACTGAGGCAATGAAAGTCTTTTCCTTTATGGGATAGTCAATGTATATCCTACAATGCCTCTTTCGCCGTGGCTTTGATCACTTCTTTGATATTCTTGTCGAGGAACTCCGGAATATAGGGGATGTCGAGATTCAGGAAGCCGGAAGTTATGACCGAGACGGCGTCTTCCCGGGAAATTCCTCTCGACATCAGATATTCCACCTGCTCTTCGGCGATGGGGCCAATGGAAGCTTCATGGGAAAGTTCCGCCTTTAGCGCACCGTCGGATACCAACTGCGGTATCGCGTATATTTTTGCCTTGTTGGAGAACAGTATGCCGCGACAGTCAAGATGAGCAAGGCAGTAATCTCCTGTTTTGGCCACGAGATCACCCCGTGAATAGATGACACTTTCATCGGCGGCGATCGTCCTGGCAACCGATTCGCCACGCGTATCCCGGCCCTCGAGAATAATCCGCGAACCCAAATCTATATAGGAATCCTTCATGCCGTATACTACCGTATTGAATTTGGCGGACGCCCTTTCTCCCCTTAGGTACGCAACTGGGAATGCTTGTATGGATTTTACGGGCTTCATAAGCACGTAATTGCTGACGAATGCCCCGTCTTCCTCTATCACAGCCCACGTTCTCGGCCTTACATGAAAATTGTCGGCCCAATTGTGGATCATAGTGAAAAAGAGCTTGCCGCCTTTTTTCACGTAGAACTCCGATATCCCGAGATGAATGCCCTCGGCATCGCTCTTGGACAGGGTACAGCCTGTTATCACCTGGAGTTCGGCTCCCTCTTCCACGATTATAATGTTGTGGACGTTCTGGCTGATATAGCTCTCAGCGACCAACAGGCACGACTGGACGGGATACTGGGGTTTCTGGTGCGGAAAGACTCTGATAAAATATCCATGGGTCATATGAAGGGCAGCCTGCGCGGTGAATTTGTCCTGATCGACGGGAACGGACTTCCAGAAATAATCTTCGAGCCAGTCATATTTGCCCAACGCATCGGTGGTGCTCATAATCTCAAGCTGGCCCTCATACGCCTTGTTCAGACTCTCGTATACTACCGAGTGATCGACCTGCATGTATGATCCGGCACGGTATTCTTCCTTGAGGCTGATGCCTGTCACGACGGCAGCTTCCCTTGCCTGCCGGGAAAGGTCTTCGAGGCTTTCGATTCTTCCTCGCTCAATATGTTGCTGATACCGGGTAAGGTCGACATCCGGCCCGAAGGCCGCCCTTTTTTCTTTCGCTTTTTCGGCCCGGGACTTTATGTCCGAAAGGTATGAGTCTCTCACCGGCATTCCGCGCACCTCCTGTAACCGTATTTCTTGATCTCGGCGAGTATATCCCTGGGGTTTCCTCTGCAGAGGATATTTCCGTCAAAAACGATATATCCTTTGTCCGCGTTGACGAAATCGAGGATGTAACCGGTGTGAGTTATGATAATGGCCCCTCTTTTTGGGTCTTTGACTTTATCTTTTCCAAGAAGAGAATTGATCGCCTCGCCGACGAGCGCAATATTTTCGATGTCGACGCCGGACTCCGGTTCATCAATCAGCACAAGGTCAGGCCTCTGTATCATTAGCTGCAGAAGTTCCGAGCGTTTCATCTCACCGCCTGAAAAGCCGTCATTCAGCCCTCTGTCCAGATGCCCGACAAGATTCAGCTTTTCGATTTTTTCATTGATGTCGGCATCTGCTCCATTAACCTTTATTATCTCAATAATCTTCTTGAGGGATACACCTTTAACGGTCGGAGGCCTCTGAAACGAAACGCCGAGCCCGAACCGTGCGCGTTCATAGATATCTTTGCCGGTAACATCTTCCCCCTTGAAGTATATTCTCCCTTGATCCACTTTATACCGCGGAAATCCCATAAGGGTCATCATGAACGTAGTTTTGCCGGCTCCGTTAGGTCCGAAGAGCACGTTGATTTCTCCGTATTTCATCGAGAAGTTGACTCCCTTCAGGACCTGTCTTTCGCCGACAGAGACCCACAGATCTTCTGTCCTGAGCATATCCTCCACAGTCCGGTTCCCCTTTCCTGATTTATTAATATTATATTTAAAAACGGCCGCGATGATCCAAAAAAATCGTTTGCTTCCGACGGATTGTCGCGCATATTGACAAATTCAAACCGATTTAGTATGTTATGAACATACGCAATCTTCATCTATTAACCGTATAAACCTTCCTGGATAGGCGCAGACCTACTGGGTAAAACAAAAAACCACCGAGAACAATCCTAATAGGAGTTTAATAATGGACAACCCAAAGAAGAGTCTGGTTACGGAGAGCATTTCTATTGCCGAACTGAAAGAAAAAACGATCGACGAACTAACCGATGTTGCTCGTGAGTTCCATGTTGAAGGCGCGAGCGGTATGAGAAAACAGGATCTCATCTTCGCCATACTCCAGGCACAGACAGAGAAGACGGGGTATGTTTTTTCGGAGGGAGTGCTCGAAATCCTTCCGGATGGATTCGGCTTCTTGCGGTCGCCCGACTACAGTTATCTCCCCGGGCCGGATGACATCTATGTGTCGCCATCGCAGATCAGAAGGTTCAGTCTCAGAACCGGCGACCTTGTTTCGGGGCAGATACGCCCACCGAAAGAAAGCGAAAGGTATTTCGCACTTCTCAAAGTGGAAGCGATCAACCATGAAGCGCCGGAAGATAACATAAACAGGCCGCTGTTCGATAATCTGATACCTTATTACCCCACAGAAAAAATAAAGCTTGAATACGATCACACCGATTATTCCACAAGAGTCATGGATCTGATAACGCCCATCGGCATGGGCCAGAGGGGAATGGTTGTGGCCGCGCCGAGGACAGGAAAGACCATGCTGCTTCAATCGATCGCAAAGGCGATCAAGAAAAATCACAGAGATATTCACCTGATCATTCTTCTGATTGATGAAAGACCGGAGGAAGTGACGGACTGGAAGCGCCAGGTTCCCACCGCAGAAATCATCAGCTCAACGTTTGACGAACCCCCGCAGAGGCATTGCCAGGTGTCCGAGATGGTCATGGAACGGGCGAAACGTCTTGTGGAATGCAAAAGGAATGTCGTCATACTCCTTGACAGCATCACAAGGCTTGCGCGGGCATACAACGCGGTCATCCCTGCGAGCGGAAAAGTCCTTTCGGGAGGTCTCGATTCAAACGCTCTTCAGAAGCCGAAGAGGTTTTTCGGAACAGCGAGAAATATTGAAGACGGCGGGAGCCTCACGATCCTTGCGACTGCGCTTGTGGATACCGGAAGCAGAATGGACGACGTTATTTTCGAGGAATTCAAGGGGACCGGAAATATGGAACTGCACCTCGACCGGAAACTGGTGGACAAGAGGATATTCCCGAGTATGGACATTAACGCTTCCGGAACGAGAAAGGAAGAATTGCTCGTGGATAGGGATGTGCTGAATAAGATGTGGATACTGAGGAAAGTTCTTACTCCTTTGAGCACGGTGGAAAGCATGGAATTCCTCCTGGGTAAGCTCACGGGAACGAAGTCCAACAAGGATTTCCTCGAAATGATGAACAAGTAGATCATCGTTGAACCTTCGCCTGGAAGACGATCAGCATTGCTTCGTGTGCGGCGACCGGAATGCGTCCGGACTCCGTCTATCCTTCGATCTCCGTGACGGAAAGGCAATTTCCGAATTTACTTTTCTCAAAATCCACCAGGGATATAAAGACATAGTCCACGGAGGTTTGCTGTCGACAGTTCTCGATGAGGCGATGGTGAAGGCGTCACTGATGCAGGGAATGCCCGCGGTTACCGCAGAGATCACGGTCAGGTTCAGGAGCCCTCTCTACGTCGATGAAAAGGCGATCGTTGAAGCGGAGATAATAGGAAAAAACCGGAAGGTTATCGGGGCGTCGGCGGTGATAAAGAAGGAAAATGGTGTTATCGTTGCCGAAGGGCATGCGAAACTGCTAATACAATAATACAAAGATAAGGAGGTTCTATGGAAAAGTGTAATCCTTCGGCTCGAAAAGCCGATCTCCAGAAAATAATGGTGCTGAGAAGCTTGCCGATCGAAATCAAACAATCTCTCACGAAAGAAGAAGTAAACGCTTTTCTGTTTGATGAGGTCTGGCCGGACTCATTGCAAGAAAAGCTGAAAAATTATATTGAAGACTGATCGAAGAGATCGGCCACACTCATGACAGTAGATGGCAGGCACATGTAAGAAAAAAGCTTTCGTGCAGCACCTTCGTAGGCGGCTCGCAAACATGACAACCGGTACGTCTTCATTACGCACGACCTGAAAACGTGATGCCGCAAGTTCTGCTTTCGAAAGGTTTTTTCTTACATGTGCCTGCCATTTGCCGCCTCACTCCGCCTGGGCTATCAGGGGAATGACCTTCTTGAAGTGCTTTATTCTTTCTTCAAAGGCATCAAGGATTTCCCGGGCTTTTATGCTTTCTGTGTGCCTGTAATGCTCTTCTATGAGAGCCCTCAACCCGGCTATTTCATCATCGTCTTCGAATCGTATCTCATAGACATAGGAGCTATTCAGACGAGATCTTAGAGTGTCCCGTTCGTCATAGATCACAATGACCCCGCCTGACATCCCGGCGCCCACGTTGTATCCTACATCTCCCAGAACAAGGGCCGTGCCTGCGGTCATGTATTCACAAAGATGGTGTCCCGCGCCCTCTATCACCGCGGTTGCGCCGCTGTTTCTGACAGCGAATCGTTCACCGGCTCTGCCGGCCGCAAAAAATTGACCGCCTATGGCTCCGTAGAGAACGGTATTGCCCACAATGACTTGTCTGTGCGGCTCTTCGACACCCGCCGGCCTGATAACGATCTTCCCGCCGAACATCCCCTTTCCGGCATAATCGTTGGCGTCTCCGATCAGGGTGAGAGTGATCCCTTTATGGTTGAATGCGCCGAAACTCTGACCCGCCGTACCTCTGAAAATCAAACGAATGGTATCGGGTGGGAGGCCGGCATCTTTGTGTCTGATCGCCATGTAGTAATTCAGCCTTACGGGAATGCTTCTGTCCACGTTACGGATATCATATTCTCTCTCGACAGGTTCTCCTTTTTCGATAAAAGGCAAGAGATCGTCTACAAGCCTTGCGTTCATAGAGACAGCCGGATTATCGTTCCTATCGGCGAAGCATCTTCTCGGCCCGTCATCAGAGTATCCTCTACTAAGAATGCCGAGATCGATCCTTCGGGCTGCAGGATGAAGAGCGCCAGGGGAAGGAATGAGTAAATCCCTCCTTCCGATGATATCGGCCAGTTTTCTGACTCCCATACCTCCGAGTATTTCTCTCACTTCCCGTGCAATGGCTCTGAAGTAAGCGGTGATATCTTCTGGTTTACCTTTAAACCTCTGCCTGAATTTTGGATCTTGCGTGGCTATGCCGGTGGGACACGTGTCGGAATGACACTGCCGTGCCATGATGCAACCCAGTGCGATCATAGTAGCAGTGCCGAAACCGAACTCTTCGGCGCCCAGAAGCGCCGCAACGACGACATCCCTTCCGGTCCTGAGCCCCCCGTCAACCCTCACGGTCACCCTGTCGCGCAGGCCGTTTTCTATCAGAGCCTGCTGCGTCTCTGCAAGCCCTGTCTCCCAGTAATTCCCGGCGTTCTTTATGGAACTCAGATATGCAGCGCCCGTTCCGCCTTCGCATCCGCATATCTGGACAATATCCGCATATGCCTTAACAACGCCAGCCGCAACCGTGCCGACCCCCGTTTCCGATACGAGCTTTACGCAGATCCGGGCACGGGGATTGGCCTCCTTCAGATCATTGATCAGTTGAGACAGGTCTTCTATTGAGTAGATATCATGGTGCGGGGGCGGCGAGATAAGAATGATGTCGGGCACGCAGTGGCGGAGGGCTGCGATATATTCAGTCACTTTCTTCGCAGGTAGGTGACCCCCCTCTCCCGGTTTTGCTCCCTGCGCCATTTTTATTTCAAGCTCCGTGGCCGATGCCAGATACGCAGGAGTCACACCGAATCTGCCGGAAGCTATTTGCTTGATAGCGCTGTTTTTTATGGTCCAGTACCTCAGAGGGTCTTCCCCACCCTCCCCGCTGTTACTCTTGATTCCGAGTGTGTTACACGCCTCGGCTATTGTCTCATGCGCCTCCGGAGATAGGGCCCCGACCGACATCGCTCCCGAAAAGAACCTTTTAAGGATGTTCCCTTCGGTCTCGACTTTTTCGAGCGGCGCCGGGTGGTTCCTTCTGAAATCCAGGATGTGTCTGATGGAGACGGGAGGCTGCCTCAGCTTCTCTGAAAAAGCACGGTAAATCTTCGTGTCTCCTGTTCTGGTGAAACCGTGCAGGGTCACTATGGAGGAGGCAGACCATGCGTGAACCTCTCCGCCTTTCCTGTACTTCATACTTCCCGCATTCCCCAACGACGGCTCTGGAGAGTCGAACCCCAGGGCATGTCGTTTGAGGAGAGAGTGCTCCACTTCGTCTATGCCGTCGGATTCAATGCTGACCGGAGTCCCGGGAAAGAATTCCTCGACAAAATCTTTCTTCAGACATACGGTGTCGAAAAGTCGGGCGCCATAATAGGAGTTCA
>JBFLXP010000037.1:0-14232 GCA_040757315.1 Nitrospirota bacterium | reverse complement strand
GAATTGTCAGTCATTCCCGATTGAGAGACTGAGCTGCAATTACGAAAGGTAGACAGACTCTATTTATAATGCCGTATCGGGAACGGATCATGCAAGCAGAAAGAGGAAGTCTCAGACGCCACGGAGTCAGGATTTCCCCTTCTTCTTCATCGAAAAAAAAAGCAACACTCCGGCCCCGATGCCGATCGCAGAGCGTACGATGGCTCCGGATGCGGCTATCACCTTTCTCAGGATTCTTTTCCTCCGGTCCCAATGACTCATATTATATGATATCACGCAAAGGGTTAATGACACGCAGCCTTTTCCCTGATATAATGACTTTGATGTGTCCTACACTGACCGATCACGGGAGGAAACCATGAAGAGATTAGTCATTGCCGCCATTGGGTTCGTATTACTTGCCGCAGGCGCGCCGTCAGTCCAATCTCAGACCCAGGAGGTTGAGGGATATACACTCGTGAGAAGTACGTCCGGCACGGCGGTCTGTCTGGGCAGGTGGGTCCAGCCACGGGATGTTGCCCTTCCCGGCTACTGCGAAGGAAATCTGATGGACATTTCTCAGTTCGCCGCAATCTCTTCAAGGCTCACTGCCGACAAACTCGATCAGGTGATCCTTGCTCTTTCGTCGCTTGATCAAAAATTGGCCGTCAACAACGAACAGATCCGGCAGTTGATCGATGTGAATTCTAAAACCCAGACCTCTATCGACCTACAGGTCACCCAGGTCGGCGATATTATAAACGAGGCGATCACCAGGCGGTTCGACGAATTACCCGCCGAGATACTTTCCAATGAATTGTTCAAGGCAGAGATGGAGAAGCTCAAATCAGATATTCTCAGCGAAGTCCAAAAGCACTATGTGAGACAACCCGCGCCTTCTGCAAAATGATGTGGTTAGCCCTCTGGATTGAAAGGGAGGGCGGCACGAGAAGCCTTTCGCAGCGATACATTATGGCGTCGGAAGCCACATCGAAAATACAGGGTCAGGATTGCGTTTTCAGTAGGGGCGTGATTAATCACGCCCCTACAAATAGACGCCATGCCCTAATCAGATTTTATCGCCTTGAAAGGCTTTGAGGGTCGCCCTCCTTTTCAATCATGATTCTTATGCAACTGTGAAGGTTCATCCGGCGCCTCAATGTCTGAATGCTCGCTGTCCGGTAAAAACCATGGTCACCTGCGGGTCTGCTTCATTGCAGGCGACAATCGATTCGAAATCCCTCTCCGAGCCGCCGGGGTTGACGATCCCTGTGATCCCTTCCTTAATGCCCACGTCTACGCCGTCTCTGAAAGGGAAAAAGGCGTCGGAAACCATTATCGATCCGATGAGTCCGCCTTTGTCCCTTTTTGTTTGTTCATCGATCTCGAGAAGAGCCTCGTTGTTTCTCTTTCCATGTTTCACATCGAGTTCGAACGTTTTGTAAGGGACTCCATATTTCCTATGGCAGAGTGCATCGGCGTATTTCGTATACGCCTTGAAGATCGCGATTTCGGCAACTCCGACTCGATCCTGCTGCCCCGTTCCGATCCCGACAGTAACACCGTCTTTCACGTAGATTACTGAATTGGACGTGATGCCCTGTTCCACGTTCCAGCCGAAAAGCATGTCCTCATATTCCCTCTCTGTGGGCCGTCTTTCGATCACGTACTCTTTCCCCTGATAAGCGGCCCGTGCAGGCAGGAAATCCTCCTTTTTCCTTATCTTGTTGATCAGGGACTGCTGAACGATGATGCCGCCGTCGACCAACGATTTGAACTCAACAAACCGGAAGTCTCTGTATTTCGCCAATTCATGCATCTTGCCGACCCTAACGATCCGCAGGTTCTTGCGTTTGGCCAGTATAGGAACCGTTCCCTCCTCGAATTCAGACGCTGCGACAACTTCAAGGTAATTTTTGCTCACCAGTTCGGCCGTATTCTTGTCCATCGCCCTGTTCAGAACAAGACATCCGCCGAAAGCTGCGATCCTGTCGGCCATATTCGCCTTGCTGTACGCGTCGGCAAGCGACGAGCCGTATGCGGCGCCGCAAGGGTTGTTATGTTTGATAATGAGCGCAGCAGGCCTGTCAGTGAGGAATTTCATTATATTCAAGCCGTTATCAAGATCAGTAAGATTCGTCTTGCTCGGATGTTTCCCTGCCTGTATCATGTCGTCTTCCGTAATGCTGCTCACCAGTCCCTTGCCGGGCTGAATGAACTGACATCCGCCCAGAACGAGGTTGCCGTTTATCAGTTCATAAAGAGCGGCTTCCTGCCCCGGATTTTCACCGTATCTGAGCCCCTTCTCGATCAATTCTCCGGTCTTGCCGTCGGGTATCTTCCATGTTTTCTTCTTGTATAATAGCGATTGATCCCCGAATTTTATGACCATCTCCCCGGGGAAATGGTCTTCCATAATCGTTTTATACATTTTCTTTATGTCAGGCATGTGGACCTCCTTGGAGTGATGACCAGTCACCAATTATCAAACACGAAACAGCCTGAGAAAATCAAGATGGAATATTTTCTTTATGGAACGAATATCGCAGAATACTCAAGACCGAAGCGCATTCCGGTTACACTGACAAATGAGAATTGTTAACTGCTAATTGACAATTGCCTGTTGCCTATTTCTTCGCGGCTCCGGGCTTCACCTTGAGCGTCTCTTCAAGCATCAGGATATATTTCACGTACTTGAATCCCAGCTTCATCAGGGCAACATCGTCATTCTTGATTTTTTCGATCTCCTCCGGACTGATATCGAAGACATCGAGGAATTTGCTCTCGAAGACAAATCTTCTGAACCTGTCCATGTCGTAACAGGCTGTATAGATCTGGGCCTGTTTGTTCGGGTCGAGGCCATGGCCGGGGAGATTTCTCCTCAACTGGATTTCCTTCCACTCCCGGTTCATCTCGTCGTAAAGATCGACTCCCTGATCCTGCCTCCATGACTCGACGGTCCATTCGGCATCTTCCTGATAACCGAGACAGTGAGGTTCTCTGATGAAGAAAAAGAATTCTTCGTGGACCGGCCCCTCTTCCGTGCTTTTCCTCATCGACGCCTGGCCGATGGGATAATACCGGCAGTTGGCCGGCCTGTCTTCATAAATTGTGCATCCGTCGGGAGTAACAAAAGGGCAGGGCTTCTTTTCAGAGTCCAGCATTCTCAGCCTGACAAAGGGATGGGATGTCTTCTCTTCCACATCCATAATTGTGTATTTATCGAGGAATTCATCAGAGGTCATGCCGAGTCTCTTCTTCATACGGACGATGTCATATGGAGTGAGAAGAATGTTTATCTCACTGCAGCACCGGGTAAAGCACTTGACCCCCTTATGGCATCTGAATTTGAACCGACTGCCCCGGGTCAGTTGTGTCGGTTCCACATGTTTCATGCTTGGCATTGACATTTAGATTGTATCCTTTCTGTTGTGTCTTGATTAGAGTCTGCCTGTCTTTTATTTTACTGCGAAATGCAGAACATATGCCATATATCCAATTAAAAAAGGCCGGCAGACATATCTGCCGGCCTTTGTAAATAAACGTCCTAAATAAGCGGAACGATAAGCAGTGCGACGATGTTGATAACCTTGATCATCGGGTTGATCGCCGGACCTGCTGTATCCTTGTAAGGGTCGCCGACGGTATCACCTGTGACGGCGGCTTTATGCCCGTCGCTTCCCTTCTTGTGCACAACGCCCTTGCTGTCGGCAACGCCCAGCTCAAAGGATTTCTTGGCGTTGTCCCATGCGCCGCCGCCGCTGGTCATCGCGATAGCCTGGAACAATCCTGTGATGATGCTGCCGATGAGGACTCCTCCGAGTGCCTCCCTGCCAAGAAGCAGTCCGACAATTAGCGGTGTAACTACAGGAATGAGGGCAGGAACCATCATCTGCTTGATAGCGCCTTTCGTAACGATATCAACACAGGTGCCGTATTCAGGTTTTGCCTTAAATTCCATGATTCCGGGTATTGTCCTGAACTGTCTTCTCACCTCTTCAACAATACTGCCGGCAGCCTTACCGACCGCTTCCATAAGGAGAGACCCGAAATAGTAGGGAAGGAGTCCGCCGATAAATAGTCCGACGAGAACCAGCGGGTTCGAAAGATCAAATGCCAGCGTCGTTCCGAATGACCTCGAATATTCGGCAAAGAGAACCAGAGCAGCGAGACCCGCTGAACCGATAGCATATCCTTTTGTGACCGCTTTTGTCGTATTTCCGACCGCGTCCAATGGGTCCGTAATTTCACGGATTTCTTTCGGAAGTTCTGCCATTTCTGCAATACCGCCGGCGTTGTCGGTAATCGGACCGTATGAGTCAATGGCCACAACAATGCCGGTCATTGAAAGCATCGAAACTGCTGATAGGGCTATTGCAAAAAGTCCTGCCACAGCCTGTTCTGAAGTAACGTTGGTAAAGCCCCCGGCGCCGATATAGAACGCCCAAACGATTGCTCCACAAATTACGATAACAGGCATGCCTGTCGCTTTCATACTGACTGCAAGCCCGGCAATAACATTTGTTCCATGGCCGGTAAGGCTTGCTTGTGCAATATGCTTAACAGGGGAAAAACTGGTGGATGTAAAATACTCTGTAATCATAACGATCAGACCGGTGAGCAAAAGACCTATCAGTGCCGTTGTAAAGACCCCCATCTGTGTGAAAGCCGGAGCCACGCCTTCAAGTCCAAGGAACCATCCGGCTACTAAATAGAAAGCTATCGCAGCCAAGACACCGGATACTGCCAACCCTTTGTACAATGCGCCCATAATATACTGGCTTTTGCCAAGGCGCACAAAATATGTTCCGATAACAGAGGCTACGATTGAAATGCCGCCGATAAGCAACGGGAATTCAACCCAGAGGCTATCGGGTCCGAAAGCAGTCTTTGCAAGAAGCATTGCTGCAACGAGAGTAACGGTGTAAGTTTCATAAAGGTCCGCCGCCATTCCCGCGCAGTCACCGACGTTGTCACCGACGTTGTCAGCTATAACAGCGGGGTTTCTCGGGTCGTCCTCGGGGATTCCAGCCTCCACCTTGCCTACGAGGTCGGCGCCTACGTCAGCTGCCTTCGTATAAATACCGCCGGCGATACGGGCAAACACGCTCATGAGAGAGCAACCAAAACCAAGACCTACAAGTGCATGAAAAGCTTCTTCGCCTGCTGCAGACTTCGCAATAAAATAGTAACCTGACAGTCCAATAATACCCAGTCCGACAACCATAATGCCGGTAACAGAGCCGCCTTTGAATGCAACATTCAGGGCTGTGGCAAGTCCTTTGTATGCAGCCTGTGTCGTACGGACATTAGACCGGACTGTAACCATCATGCCGATATATCCGGCTAATGCCGAACCCACTGCTCCGATTACAAAACCAACTGCTGTCCATGTGCCGAGAAAAAACAACAATACAGTGATTACCACGCCTACCATTGCAACAGTCGTATATTCACGTCTGAGAAAAGCGGTTGCACCTTCACGCACGGCATCTGAAATCGCCATCATGCGCTCACTCCCTTTATCCTGCTTGAGAACCCACGATGCGGTAATCAGTGAATACAAGACGCCGAGTGCGCCACATGCCAAAGCAAATAAAATAATATTACTCATCCATTCCCTCCTTTTTTGATTACGCTCGAGTTAAAAGCGAAAGTTAAAAACCTGTCTGTTTTTCTACCTTTCACCCCCCTCCTCTCTTTATGGCTCTCTAATGACTCTTAAATCCTTAATCTTCTACTCGCGGTTTACCGTCTTTGCAAAGACCATCGCTGTCGCCCTGTACAGCATATGCGCCATCTTTGAAAAAGGAGCGTATGCAAACAGGAAGAAGACGACGATCAGATGGACGTAATATATGACATAGGCGAGCACGGCGATGTCGGCCAATCTGACCAATTCAGAGAGAATTCCGGAGGCCATAATCGCAAATATTATGTATATGAGCAGCCAGTCATAATAGCCGCCTTTGCCCGCCTTTTCCTGGTTCTTCTTTCTGTTGTTGATAACCATAACTATCCCGATGAGGAGTCCGAGAGCGCTGGCGTTGGCAAGAATTTTCATTGGGTTCGTCAGCGGATACGGAGATTTGCCCAGCAGCCACGGGTACGGATGTTTTCCCAGCGCTTCCATAATTTCGTACCCATATAAATAGAGAACTGCCCAGGCTGTTGTTATCGCGAGTCCGATAAAGCTGAACAATACGAGCATATGGGCGAGCTTCCTGTCAATCGCCACGTTGCACTTTTCGAAGCGCTTATGCGTCAGGATGTCACCGATGGTTTCACTGACAGCGCTTCCGATGCTGACCCTTGGTTCGGCCCCTGTTGCCTTCTTCATGTCTTTCCAGTACTTCGAAATTCCTATCGCAAGCGAAGCGACGGCAAAGAAAAAAATGGGGACAAAAACACCATCGATGAAATACGACGGCAGCAATGCCGAGTACGCGATTTTCCCTGCTTCATTTCTGATGGCGTCCAGATTCAGATGGCCGAGAAACGTGAGAATCAGAAAAAAGATTACGGCGGGAACGGCCAGCAAAGGAACCAGAGAACCGGGGCTGCCGACCATCTTCCCCAAAAAGCTCGGCACCGCATAATGCTCGATCGAGAGCTTCCTCACGGCATTCAACACCTCACCCGGTTTCGCTCCTCTCGGACAGTACGCCGTGCAATCGCTGCATTGATGACAGAGCCAGATGTCGGGGTTGCCGAAGAGTTTATCCTTCATTCCCCACTGTGCCTGTATCATTTCTTTTCGGGGGAAAGGGCTGTCCTGTGGAGTCAGGTTGCACACGACAGAGCAGGTTGCGCATTGATAGCACTTCTTGAGAGATTCTCCCCCGCCCTTGATGATTTCATTCACGAATTCAAGATCGGGTTTGAGGGTTACGCCGGTATAAGGCTCGGACGCCTTGACAGTCTCCTTGGCCTCCGGCGTCTCACCTGCTTCTTGTTTTGTCTCGGGAGATCCTACTTTTTCTTCTGCCATATATATTCCTCCAATCCTATTCTAAAATTCCTTGAACGGATTAGGCCCAAATCCCTTCACCTTCTCCACAAACGCGTTTATGATGTCCGGAAGCTTATGGTACTCGTCAATCGCAACCTGCATAAGCTCCACACGCTCCGGCTCAAGCTGCAGTTTGCCCAACGTCTCTCCCACCTTGCTGAAACGGTAGTTCGCAAGCTCGCTTCCCTTCACGAAGTGGCACTGATAGTTTTCACCGAACTTGCACCCCAGGAGAAGGAACCCGTCAAGCCCTTTCGAAAAGGCGTCGGCAATCCAGACGAGGTTCACACCGCCAAGGCATCTCAGCGGGATAAAACGGACACTGGAGTCGACCCCTTTCCTGTTGAAGCCTGCTGTGTCAAGCGCAGGGTATGCATCGTTTTCGCAAACAAGGCATACGATCCGGATCTCTTCCTCCGGGATGTCAATGGCCTTTATCATGGAACCGATCAGATCGACGCTGTAATCCTTGAAAGATACTATCCTTTCAGGACATGCCCCCATGCAGGTACCGCACCTTCTGCACCTGTTGAGCATGTACGAGGGAATACCCTTCGCATCCTCTTCAATTGCGCCGAAAGGACATTCCTCGGTGCATCTCTTGCAGGCCGTACATCTGATGAGCTGGGGGTCAGGGAATGTAAGGTCCCAGGCCCTCGGATGTACCGCCACGCCTCTTGCCACATGGTCTATGCATTGTATTGCTTTGAAAGCCGCGCCTGCCGCGTCTTCCTGAGCTTCGGTCATATTCATCGGCTGCCTCACCGGACCTGCGGCATATACGCCGGTCCTCCTCGTCTCGTACTGGAAGCAGATGAAGTTTGAGTCAGCAAAGCCGAACGCTCCTTCGAGCGACGGAATTTCAGGACCCTGTCTGTATTCAAGGTTCAGGATGAACTCAGGCTTCGGCGTCCCTTCGAGATACGCCTTCTTTGCCTCGTCACCCTTCGCGGAAGCCGCTGCAAGGCCGTCGAGGTATTCCTGGGGTCCGCGTGTCGTCGGGACCATTCCGGTGGCAAGCACAACGAGGTCGGCTTCGGCCCTCACCTTTTCACCCAGGAGCGTATTCTCCATCTCAACATAAAGATTGCCGCTGCCGGCATCGGAAACCCCTTTCACATCAGCTTTTGTGAGCATGATGCCCGGGTCATTCTGGGCTTCCCTGTAAAAGGCTTCCAGTCTTCCGGGAGTCCTCAGGTCTATATAAAAAATCATCGCAAGCGCATTCGGGTTCTGACGGACGTACCGTGCCTGTTTCAGCGATGTCGCGCAGCACATGGAGGAACAGTAGGGAAGGTGATTGGGATCCCTCTGCCCCGCGCACTGGATAAAAGCTACTTTCTCCGCGTCTTTTCCGTCCGAGGGTCTGGTAATACGCCCTTTCTTTGCAATGGCCTCGAATTCAATATTCGTGACGACATTCTTGAACTTTCCGTATCCGAGGTGTCCCAACTTGGTCGCATCGTATGGCACCCACCCCGTAGCCATGACAATAGCGCCGGCCTTAACCGTCTCCGTGCCGCTGCTGGAGGCAATCGTTATATCATAGAGACCCGGCTGGCCTGCGGTTTTTTCCACTTTTGCCGATTTATACACTTTGATGTCCGGATGACTTTCAACCTCTTTGATGATCTTGTCGATATCCGTATCGACGATGACCGGATCAGTAAAATTCCTTGTCGGAATCTTCTTGTAAAGTTTGTTGGCGAAGCCGCCAAGTTGCGGCTCCTTTTCCACAAGCATTACTTTTTGCCCTGCTTTCGCCGCCTCGAGCGCCGCGGTCATACCGGTTATTCCGCCGCCGATTACGAGTATGTCCTTGCTCAAATTTTCAAGTATGGCCGGCGCCGGCAGATCACCTTTTTGCGTCTTGGTAATGCCCATCACCACATAGTCTTCGGCAAGGGACATGGTGTCGTCGGTCTTCGGTTCCTGCGTCCACGCAACGAACTCCCGGATGTTCACGCGTTCGACAATGCAGCCCGGAAAATCGAATTCCTCATATTTGACACGCGGGGAGCACGCTACTATGACAACGGTATTAATGCCGTCTTTCTTAATGTCGCCTTTGATGAGCTGTACACCCTCCGGACTGCACATAATGTCATGTGTTTTTATGTTTTCTTGTTTGATGGGGCCGCGTTTCGCGACTTTCGCCAATTTCTCTATATCCACACAATCCGCAATTCCACATCCCTTACAGAGATAGACGCCGTATTTCTTTTCCATCCCTTACCTCCTCCTCACACTCTGGATGCTCTTTATCGCGGCCCCGGTAGCATCCTGAACCGACCTTGCCACATCGGCAGGACTCTTTGTGGTTCCGACCGCATAAATCCCTTTTTTCAGAGCATCGCCGTCAACAAGTCCGTCCGGCGTATAGGGGACGTCGGTGCCGACCTTGGAATTCTTCACCGCCGCTTCCATCCCGGTGGCCAGTACAACCATGTCGAATGTTGCGTTGATCTTTCCACCGCCAAAGACATCTTCAACAGTGACGGTGACGTTTTTCGTCCCGGCTTCTTCAGCAACACCGGCGACTTTACCTTTCACAAACTTAACGTTCGGGTCGTCCTTGATCTTCCAGTAGAATCTGTTTTCATAAAGACCCGGCGTCCTGATGTCAATGTAATAGATCGTGATTTTCGCGTCCGGGTACTGCTCTTTGACATACATGGCGTGTTTCAACGAGGCCAGACAGCATATATAGGAACAGTAAGGGAGGTGATTTTCGTCCCTCGATCCGGCGCATTGGACGAAGGCGATATTCTTCACCTCTTTTCCGTCGGAAGGCCGGACGATCTTGCCGCCCGTCGGTCCGTCCGCTGCCACCAGCCGCTCCATCATCATATTCGAAATGACATTCTGCACTTTCCCGGAGCCGAGCAGGTCAAGTTTCTTCATGTCGTAAGGATCCCATCCCGTTGCGAGGACAACTGCGCCGACCTTCAGTTCCACTGTCTGAGGTTTCATGTTCAGATCGACAGCATTATATTTGCACGCATCGTAACACGGCTTCATACAATCGCCGGGACAGGCTTTGGCATCGATAATGTACTGAAACGGGAACGCTTGTGTATGCGGCAGGTATGCAGCCTTCGATTTATTCATGCCGAAATTAAAGTCATTGTCGCGATATGTCGGACATGCCTGCGCGCAGGCGTCGCACCCTACGCACTTGTCATTCACATAGCGCGGGTTCAACCTGATTTTCACGTCGAAATTCCCTTCCTCGCCGCTGATGCTTTCCACTTCCGCAAGCGTGAAAAAAGTAACGAGAGGGCTGTTCTTAATCCTCTTAAACTGTATTTCGAGTCCGCAGGTCGGGGGACAGAGTTTCCAGAAATATTTGTTGATCTGTGCAACCCTGCCTCCAAGATAGGGATTCCGTTCCACGATACAAGCCTCCAACCCTGCCTCTGCTATTTCGATCGCAGCGGTAAGGCCGCTCATACCTCCTCCAACTACAAGAACTTTCTTATTATCTGCCATCTTTATCCTCCTTCAGGGCAGCAAGTCACAAAGAGAGTGTTATGGGGATGTCCACATATAACCGCCTCTTTTTAACCTACTCAATAAACGGGGAGTATTATAGCATAATTGTCAACAAAAATCCGTCCAGATACAGGGAAAAAAATGGGGAGGGCTCAGCCCTCCCCATTCATCCGACTTACTGGAACAACTGTACGTAAGGCACTTTCTTGAACGTCCAAGAATTGGTCTCAACGTTGTACACGGAGTTCGTGAAGCATTTCCAGTTGGCGTCATCGATCTTGTTGTAGTCGCCCCTGTAATAATAGCCGGGATATCTGGACTCTTCTCTGAAGAGAATGTGTCTGGCATGAGCCTCAACAGAGAGAATTCTGTGATAGTTCTCATTGCATCTCAGCAGCTCATGGAGGTTGGCTGCCGCCATCTTGTTGGCGTCCTCTTTGAGCATTTCGAGTTTCTTGAGACCTTCTTCAAGCATGGTCTTCGAGGTCATATACCAGGTTGAGACACCGCCGAAATACTCGTCGGAAATCTTCATCAGTCTTAACTGAAGTGCTTTCCCGCTGATGTAGTTGGGGTTGATAGCAGGATCGGTCGTATAGACTTTGTATTTCTCGTAAAGCTCAAACGGCAGGTAGATCTCGGCCGCAACCTCATCCGCAGACTGCTTCGGGGTCGGCTTGTAGTCGGCGTGGTCCAAGATGTAAGCTATCGCAGCCTTTGCCGCAATCCTGCCCTCTGCATGGGAGCCCGAGGAGAATTTGTGGCCTGATGCGCCGACAACGTCTCCACACATGAAAAGACCAGGGACTGTCGACATCCTGTTGTAGCCCCATGCCCATTCGGCCGGCGTACCCGGTATGTCGCCAGGGCCGCTGACCCAGAAGCCGGCGCAGCCTGCGTGTGAACCGAGGAGATACGGCTCGGTCGGCATTATTTCGGACGGTACCTTTTCCGGTTCAACATTGTTTGCTGCCCAGAGTGATGCCTGGCCGATAGCCATGTCGAGGAAGTCTTCCCACGCCTCTGCCTCGAGATGTTTCAGCTTCTTTGCGCCTGCTTTCTCGCCGAGTTGCTCCGTGATCCTCTTGGAGAACTCAGCCAAAGCAAGATGTGTGTTCATGATGATCGGACCTTTTCCGTCTTTCATGGCCCTCATCATGAGGTGGTTTCTGATAGCGGTTCCGAGACCTTTTGCATAATCTCCGTATCTGGCCACCGCATCGTCGAAGTATTCTTTATTGGCGCAATAATCTTCGCCGTAGCTGTCGGTAGCTTTTGCCTTGAAGAACAGGAACCATGCGCCGACAGGGCCATAACCGTCCTTGAATCTTGCCGGGACGAACCTGTTTTCCATCAGGGTCAGCTCAGCGCCGGCCAGCAGGCCAAATGCATAACCTGAACCGGAACTCATAACGGGATACCAGGTTCTGCCCATGCCCTCACCGACCGACCTCGGTCTGAAGCAGTTAACTGCGCCCGCGCAGGCGTTAATTATAGCCTTTCCCTTGAAGACGTAGATCTTACTCTCTCTCACGCTGAAGCCCGCGGCTCCGGCAACGTTTTTCCCGTTTGCGTCCATCAAAGGCTTCGTGATCAACACTCTCTCGAAATGGTTCGTCTCCATTCCGGTTTTTTCCCTGTTGGTCAGAAGGGCTTTCTTTGCGGCCTCTGCAACTATGACCTTGTAAGACTCACCGTTGATCATGATCTGCCATTTGCCGGACCTGACCGGCGTTCCGCCGTCTTTGAGCATCGGCTTGCCTTGTTCCAACGCCTCAGCACCGTCAATGGAGAATCCGTCATCGCCTTTCTTCCAGATCGGGAGACCCCATTCTTCAAAAAGCTGAACGGAATCGTCAACGTGCCTTCCGAGGTCGAATACCAGGTCTTCCCTGATGATGCCCAACAGGTCATTCCTTACGTATTTGACGTAATCGGCGCACTTGTTCTCACCGATGTAAGTGTTGATAGCAGACAGACCCATTGCGACGGCGCCGCTTCTGTCGGTAGCGGCCTTGTCCACCAGAACAACCTTGAGTCCCTTGTCGTTTGCCCAGCGGCATGCCTCGAAGGCCGCACCGCAACCGGCCATACCGCCGCCGAGGATAAGCAGATCGCACTCGACTTCAGTCACATCAGGCTTCTTGCAATATGAAAACGTACAGGTTTCTTTTTCCATTTATGTTCACCTCCTTAATTATTCTTTTCTGGCCGGGGCATTGAAGAACCCGGTGCCTTTAACGGTGCTCCAGTCCGGGGCCGGTTTGCCGGCATACGGATCAACCGAACCTTCAACAGTGGTTCTGATCGGGAATTTGAATCTCTTGGTCAGACCGCTCCTGAACTTGATCGTCCACATAATGGAATCGGTGCCCCTGAGAGGAATCGTCTGGGATCCGAGGGGCACGAAGTCCGAGTAGCCTCTGACTTCGATAGCCTGCTGAGGGCATATCTTCACGCAGTTGAAGCACTCCCAGCACTGCTCGGGTTCCTGATTGAAAGCTTTCATCTTCTCTCTGTCCAAAGTCATGAGATCGTGAGGACAGATATACATGCATGCAGTCTTGTCCTGTGCCTTGCAGCCATCACACTTTTCGGTAATAACAAAACTTGGCATCTAACTACACCTCCTTTTGATAGTTTGCGTTAATACGTTAGAGACACAAATCCGCCACACACAGCTAAGATAAGCCTCTCTTCCACCTCCTTTCCGTTATTTCTTGACTGACTTAATATAGTCGTCCATCATATCAACGGTTTTCTTTTGGATAACCATATCGAAAATCTTATCCTTCACATCTCTCGGAAGCAGCTCGATGGTCTTGGTTGTGGCACTGTCGTACTTGGCCATCGGGTAGATCTTGAGGATCTCATCCCTCTGCTTATCGTTCGTCGGAACGCGCAAGACCTTCAGCCCGGCAAGCATTTCCTGCGTGAGTGAATCGAGGCCCGCCTTCTGAAGCTTTGCCAGCCTGTCTTCATTAATCCAGATATTGATTGGATACGTTTCTGCCATCTTTTCCTCCTATCCTAATGGGGCTATGGTAAATACTGGTGTTCTTTTCTTGAGATAATTCTCGGTAACGAATGCCGATCCGAATCCATACTTCTCGGCCGTCTCCATGATGACATCGAAAACCTCAGGCCTGTAAATCAGTCTCGGGGGTTTCACACCGTCAATGATGATGCTTCTTACGACGGTGCCGCTGAATTTCTGCCATTCTTTCTTGTGGTCGCAGATTCCTTCATTAGTGATTTCTCCGCAATGCGGGCAATAGAGCCAGTTCATGGAATAGGTCGGGGTGATATTTATCTTATCCTGTACGGATGCGAGCAGATGGTGAGCGTCGTATGGTCCATAGTATGATCCGACGCCTGCGTGGTCTCTGCCATACATATGGTGAGTACAGCCGAGGTTTGTTCTGAGGCATGCATGGAATATTGCCTCTCTCGGACCGGCATATCTCATGTCCCAGAACGTGCAGGATGTAACATGGTTGTGCTCGCCGAAATAGCCGGCTGTTCTCAACTTGTCGTGGGTGAGGATGATCGCTTCATCAATATAGTCGCCGGGTCTCTTCTCTCCGATGATTGCATTAACCAGAACTCCGACGACGGGCTTCTCAATCGGCAGCTCGCCGTAAGTCTGAAGCCAGGCGCCTTTGCAGAGCCACTCGTGGCCGGTATGCGGGACGTTTCTTGTCTGGTGGTTGACGATCCTTATCCAGCCTTTGTCTTTGAATCTC
>JBFLXP010000036.1:0-14375 GCA_040757315.1 Nitrospirota bacterium | reverse complement strand
GGACATTCATCGTCCGATAGCGGCCCGGCTATCTTGTTGAACTCCCTTCGGAAGTAGAACGTCTACTTCCGAACCCAGTTATATTTTCCTGGGAAGTGCGGTAATTTGTCAAGCACCTCCTCAGGTAGTGTCAATTGCAAGCGAATACCTCCCCGGTTTCAAGAACCTTTGCTATGCTCTCATCTTTCGCCTCCTCATAAAAGAGACGGAAATCATTCCTGCAAGGACCACAAACAGAATTATTCCCCACTCCGTCATCGTGGGAACCGCCACCGGCTGCTGCTGGGGCAGTGTCTCCGGGAGTGGTCGCCCGCATTTACAGTATGCAGTTTTGTATTTTAAAGAGAAATGATATTAGAAAAACAAAGTGGCTTGACATGGAAGACGATTGTCCTACATAATGTACTACAGGAGGTGCGTAATGCCGACGAGCACACGGTTTGATAAAGAGACGGAAGAGATCCTAAAGAGGGCTGCCACAGTACTTGGAATAACAAAATCAGAGATCGTCAGGAATTCGGTGAGGGAATATTGCCTTAAAATTATTGAGGAAAAGGAAAAGACCCCATGGGAGATTTATCGGACGATACATGCGCCCGGCGGCAGCGGACACGGGAAAAGAGTTTCGATGCAAAGGGAGCTTTTTAAAGAAAAACTTGAGGCGAAACGCGGGAAATGGTCATTATAGATACCGGCCCCATCGTGGCCCTTTTTGATGAATCGGAGCCTTTGCATGAAATCTGTATGGTGACTCTCAAGAAGATAAAATCGCCGCTTATAACTTCATGGCCGGTGTTGACGGAATCATTCTATCTCCTCGGGGATTGGCACAAAGGCCAGCGCGAACTCTGGGATTTTATTGGGGCAGGCGGGCTTGATATTTATGATATTTCTTCATCCGACTACAGCCGCCTTAAGGAATTGATGGGAAAATATTCGGACAGGCCGATGGATCTGGCGGATGCAACCCTTGTTTTAATAGCGGAGTCCGAGAGAATAAGAACAATTTTTACCCTTGATAAGAGTGATTTTTCAGTTTATCGGCCCGCACATTGCAAGCTCCTCGAAATTATTCCGAACTGATTTTTCTTTCTTGTTCCCTCTCCGCCTTATGCGGCGGCATTTGCGGACACATTTATTCCGGTCTTTGCCGAAAACTTCACGGCATATGCCTCCACGGTTTTCCTGAGTCCCGTTGCCCGAAAGGATATCGGCATGAGTCCGGCAGTGATGTCCCGCAGTTCTTTTATACTCTCTGAAATTTCTTCGATGAGGCCGTCGATCAGCCTGTTCTTGATCTCCTTGTTGATCCTCTGGAGATTGAACTTTACGGCTACGAGGTTCTGAATCATGCAGTCATGAAGGTCTCCGGCGAGCCGCTTCCTCTCTTCCCATGGGCGGAAAGGAGTTTCCCGGACAAGGTTTGCATGTTATGCTTGACGCGCACGTACCTCGATGGGGACATCCGTGACCGTAAAGTGAATCCATGCCATTCGATCCCTGTTAGGTTCTTATCGGTAAAGCGCTCCTTGAACTGCGTCCGCCGTAAGCCGCCACTAACCACAAACCACATAGAGAAAGAAAATGTTAAAGGTGGCTGATGTCGTCTTTTTTCTCTTCACCCTCCAGTTTCTTTTCCAGGTAATTCTTTGCGATATCCTTCCCCCCAAGTCCGAAGGCGAGGGCCAATGCAAGAACGACCCCGCCGAAGACTATCGCGAAGGCAATGACGACCGTCCCTCTTCCGATGCCCAGTTGCTCAAGAGCCATGGTGACCGAGAGGAGCAGGATTGTGAACTTGACGAATCGCGCGATAAGCCGGGACAGCTTCATTCCCGCATTGACCGCTGCAATCAAAGCGGCGCGGCCGAGAAAATTGCCGAGCAAGGAACCTATGACAAGGATGAGCGCAGCGGCGAATACGTTCGGCAAATAGAGGATAAAGCTTTCGAGGATCCTCTCTATCGCCGGCACATGGAGAGCCCGCACCGCTATGATAGAAGAGCCGATGATCAGGATCCAGAAAAAAAGCCGGGAGAGGACGATCGAGAGCGGCTCCCTGATGCCTCCCTTTCCGAATACTTCAACGAAGCCGTGCCTCTCGGAGAATTTGTCTATCCCCACGATCCTGAAAAATCTCAGGAGAATAACCTTAATGATAAAGCTGACAATAAACCCAATAACAAAAATTATCACCGAACTGGCAAGATCCGGCAGGAATTCGGCCAATTTTTCCATGAACATATCGGCCGGATTAATAATCAGTCTTTGGATAAAGTCATGCATCGTTACCTCCTTTTTGTTATCCCTAAATACGCCCCGTTGCAGAGGGTAAAGTCAGAGGGATATTTTCTCACGCTCTATTTGAGCCTGAGTCGAGCGGTCTTCCCAATTCTCTTTCAGAAAATCTTTTCTGCTCTCGAAGCACAGACATAACTTTTCGATCCTTTCTTCGACCTCTTCTGCGCTGCTCTCCCATGTTTCCATGACAAAAGATGCCACTCTGCCGATATAGAGCGGCGTGAGAGATTTCAGAAGGTGCTCCTTGTTGATTGTCTTCCTGTGCGTCGCCAGCGCGAAACTATAGATAATCTCGACCCAAACTTCATCCGGTATGCGGAATTGATCTTTTTCGACCCCTTCTGTTCCCTGAAGAAAGCGAAGAGTTTCTTCCGGCATGAACTGCCTCCAGATGTCAATTAATTCCTGCACGCCGAGTTTGAATTTTTCGACCATCCTGTCGATATTCACTGAAACGGGTTCGAGCCCCACCGCGTACCGAAACCCGAAGACCGGCACAGGCTCTGAAGACGTCACCTTGTTCCAGACACCCTCGTATTCCTCCATGAGATCAAATGTCGCCCCTACGACCTGGAAGAGCATGGCGCTCAGGTCGGCGCCGGGGTCTTTCGGATCGTGGATCTTCGCGCCCAAAAAGGATTGGCAGACCTTGAAATCATTCGCCATGGCGGTCGTCGTCATCCAAATGTCGATCCCGAACCGGGCAACATCGGTTTCCCATACGTCTTTTGTAAGATAGAAACCCGCGAGTTTGCCGGAAAAGCCGAATTCGCCGCCTATAGGCTGTCTGACGCCCTTTCCGTACAGCGCTCTCGTCAACGGATAGACAATACTGTTGGTGATAGTCCCGTCATACTTGTGCCTGTAATAGAGAGGGGCAACGTAGTCGAAACCGCCGTCCATCACCGGCTTGACGAGCAGCTCAATCCATTCAGGCGTGATACTCCTCAGGTCGGAGTCAACGACCGCACAAGCCTGCACCCGCAAGGATTCGGCTATCTCGAATATGGTCCTGAAAGCGCTCCCTTTTCCGGGGATGCCGTGATAGGGTGTAGATATCTTCCATATCGGTCCTGAACGCTGATGAATGAGGATGGATTGAAAGTCTTCAACCGTTGTGTTCTGTACAATCTCCATAGTGCGGTCGGCCGAGCCTCCGTCCGAATTCACGAGAACCGCTTTCTTGTCGGGGAAATACTTTGCGAGGCCTACCTGAACCGCCCTTACCACATGGCCGATAGTGCGTTCGTTGTTGTAGCTCGGGATGCCTACAAGGATGTCGGCCTGTCCGATCTCTCTGATCTTCTCCTGGATATCTTCTCGGAGTATTACGCTATTCATCAGTTCTTTTGTGTTTCCGTGGAGTGAGGTGGATTTTACAGCCCACGGACAGCCTCCAACTAATCAACCCTTTCCAGAAAGGCCACGGGAAAATGCCTGAACACGTCAGCCAGCAACAATGCAACCGCTCCCTTTATTGATACCGTAGTTATCGTCTCTCCGGTGAAGATATTGCGATATCCTGTGCCTTCTTCTTCGAACGGCAGGACGATCGTCGATTCCTGCCAGACACCTCTGCCGAGAGGGAAGGCCTCACGGCCGGAGAGAAGACCTGTCAAGAAGCGGGGAACCACAGTAATCCCGACGGCATTCCCACCTCTCCTTGCAAAGGCGCAGACATGCTCTTCCCTCCCCTCGATCACGTCGAGAGGCAGGTATTCTCCCTTCTCGAAAAGATCTCTCATGGACCTTCGATGATTAAGAGCCCGATAGGTAAGATAGAGTTTTATTCTTCCATTCTCCCGATGATTGAGTAATTCCCGGCACAACCGAAGAGGACCGATTTCATTCTCAAGGCGCTTTATCTCTTTTAGGGCCTCTGTTCTAACTCCATAATCGACGGGCCTCCTGTTGTCGGGGTCGACCAGACTGAAATCCCAAAGTTCGGTGCCCTGATAAAAATCAGGGACACCCGGTGAAGTTATCTTGAGCAGGACCTGTGACAACGAAGTGAACATGCCGTATTGCGCTATTTTCAGATGGAGCCTTTTGAGATCTTTCAGGAATTCGTTTCCCGGTTCGTCCGTGAGAACTGTTTCGACAAAGTGCATCAAACCGTCCTCATAAAGCGCATCGGGGTTGATCCAGCTCGAATTGATTTTTGCCTCCCGCACAGCCTTAAGCATATAATCCTTTATCCTCTGCCTGAATGCGGTGTAACCGGTATCATCTATCCTTTCCAGAGGCCAGACGCCGACAAGGGTCTGGTAGAGAAGGTACTCCTCGTTCCGGTCCGGAACTTCTCGACCGTCGATAACAGGTTTCTTCTTTCTGTTCAGTTTACTCCAGAGAGAGAGACATTTCCTCCATTCATCGGGGATCTCCGAAAGGATATTTATCCGTGCCCTGACGTCTTCGCTCCTTTTCGTGTCATGCGTCGATGTCGCAACAAGAGCATGTGGCCAAAATTTAATTCGTTCGATATTTTTTCCGTGGAACGTTTCAAGTGACGATCCGAAGCGGTCGGGACTGCCCCCTACTTCGTTGAGTGATACGAGTCTGTTGTAAATATAGAAGACCGTATCCTCCATGCCCTTGGCCATGATGGGTCCGGTCATCTGCTGAAAGCGCATTGCAAAGTCAAGCCGTTTCTTCTTGTCGGCGTCTTTCATGGAATCGCCGTATCTCTGGAGGAGGATATCAGCGAGGAAATCGAAGATGGAACTGCTGAGGGCCGGATTCCTTCGCTTCGCCCTGGAAACTGCAATGTCTATATAGTGGCGGTCCCTTTCACTTACTCCGCATGGTGTAATATACGTCCTGTATACCGGGAAGCATGCAATGACTTCGATGATTACTGAAATGAGGCTGTTGAGCGTAAAATCGCGGGTATGCCTGTCTTCCTCGGACAAGATGCTGAGATAGTGCCCCAGGGTGTTTATCTCACTCGACATGGCGACTTCCATGATCTGTTTTTTCTTCTCGTAAACGAGGTCCGGAAAAGGCGTCCTCGCCTTGACGAATCTTGAGTAGATGTCGTCAAAGGCCCTGGCGTGTTCGGCTCGCACGAAGATGCCGTTGAGTGTGTTAAGGAAGACATATCCCGTCGTGCTGAAAATCAGCCATTCTTCCGGCATCCTCTCGTCCCTGGTAAGTATCTTTTCCCCGACAATATAGAAAGGTTTGTATGAGGGATTCGAGGACAGGATATCGTCGAACATGGCGCCTATTTCCGGCCGGGCTTCGTCGGTGCGGGCGAAAAGGGTCGGAAACTCTCTTGCGGTCTCGACAACGCTTTCATGAACGAGATCCCGCGCGCTTTCGATACGGTTCAGCCGGATCTGCGTAAAACAGTCTCTCTGCAATCGGTAGAAGTACTCAAGAGGATTATACAGGCCGTCGGGATGGTCGATTCTGAGACCTGTGACATATCCTTTTTTTATCAGTTCAAGAATGAGACCATGCGTATCCCGGAAGACGACCGGTTCCTCCACGCGAATCGCAGCAAAGTCATTTATGTCGAAAAACCTCCTGTAATTTATCTCCTCGGTTGCGACACGCCAGAAAGAGAGCCGGTAAGCCTGCGCGTACAGGAGCGAGTCGAGCAGGTCGAAACTTCCCGGCTCATCCTTCGTGCCATTGAAAATCGAGAGGTTCTTATCGACGAACGCCCTTGCCTCAGGGCTTTCCTTACAGAGGTCGTTCAGTCTCCTTTTTATAACCTCTTTTTCTCTGTTCCGCTCCTGAATCTTTTCAGGATCAGACTCCGTGTGAGCCGGAAGATGCTCCAGAGCTGTCAGGATGCTCATCATCTCCATCAGATGAGGGTCGTCCTCCTGAAGACTTGTTTTCAGAGTATCAATGTCGTGGCTTAAGATCATGCCGTAAGTCCCGGGCTCGACAGGCAGCACATTATCATAGCAGCCAACGAGGAACTTCCCTTCGTCGAAGAATAGTCTTATTTCGCCGTTCTCAAGCACTTTCCCGTACTGGTCTCCGAGAATAGGAAGGAGCACTTTGTGCCTCAATTCTTTCTTGACCGGCTGCCAGTTGATGTCGAAGAAGGGCGCGTAGACCGAACTCTCTCCGTTTTCGAGCACGTCCATCCACCAGGTGTTCATGGCGCTTGTTATGCACATGTGATTCGGCACAATATCGAGTATCTGCCCCATGCCGTGCTTCTTCATCTCTTTGATCAGTTCAGTGTACTCTTCTTCCGAACCTAATTCGGGATTCAACTCCAGGGGATTCACGATATCATATCCGTGGAGGCTTCCTTCTTTGGCCATAAGATAAGGCGATGCGTAGAGGTCGGATATGCCGAGATCGGAAAGGAAGGGGATGATTTCTCCGGCATCGCTGAATTTGAAGTGTCTGTTGAACTGCACCCTGTACGTCGCGACAGGTATCCTCGGGGCGGGCAAATCATTCTGCATGAGAATACTCCCTCTGAAAAAGAGCAAAACTTCGTCCTCTCAGGATTGTCCGATGGGTTCCCTTCACACGTTCCGGCAAGAAAGTGCCCGCACCGCTCCATCTCATATCCGACGAATCAAGCAGCTTATTCCATTCCCCCCGGGGCAGGCGAATCTTGACATTCGTGTCCCGGTCGGCGATATTGAATATGCAGAGGATGCGGTCCGTGCCCTTCCATCTTTTCACGATGAGCGTCTCTCCCGAAGCAGTGACTTCGAGAGCTTTCTTGTCGAGATTGGACAGAGCGGGAACATCCCTTCTCAGAAAAATGATTTGTCTATAGAAATCCTTCAGGATCCTGTGAGTGCCGATGTTTCTTTTGCTCCAATGAATTTTTGAGTTCAGGAAGGCTTCTTCGCTCTGAGGGTCCGGCGGCTCTTCTTTCCACCGAAAAGACCTGAATTCCTCCTTCCTGCCCTTTCTCACGGCTTCCACAAGGTCCGGGTCCCCATGGCTGACGAAATAGAGAAAGGGGGCTTCCTCACCGTACTCTTCTCCCATGAACAAAAGGGGGATGTACGGTGAGAGGAGCACAAGACCCGCCGCAAGCTTCAGGGATTCGAAAGACGCCAGAGTGCTCAATCGCTCGCCGAACGCCCTGTTGCCTGTCTGGTCATGATTCTGCGAGAAGACGATGAACTGCTCCGCCGGTCTGTCTATCGATGAATTCCCATGATTTCTCTTGCGAAACTCCGAATATCCTCCGGAATAGACAAACCCTTCTCTCATGGTTTTCATCAGGTGCTCCATTTTCCCGAAATCAATATAATAACCGTCCTTCTCTCCGGTTAGAAGCGCATGCACGGAATGGTGGAAATCATCACACCACTGCGCGTGAAGAGCATCTCCGCCCTGCTCACGAGGCCGTATTATCCTTGAATCGTTCAGGTCGCTTTCCGCAGTCAGGCAGAATGTTCTGTTCCGGCCGGCGGAAAATTTCTCCACGCTCTGCGCAAGCTCCTGGAGAAAGGGTATCGCGCTTCGGTCAAAGATTCCATGGACGGCATCGAGGCGGAGAGCGTCAATATGATAGTTCTGAAACCAGTGCAGGGCGTTCTCTATAAAAAAATTTCTCACCCCGTTGCTGTACTCATCGTCGAAATTTATAGCATTGCCCCAGGGAGTCTTGTACTTATCGGTAAAATAAGGGGCGTAATCCCATAAGTAATTCCCTTCGGGTCCGAGGTGGTTGTAAACAACATCGAGGATGACCGATATTTCAAGCTTATGGCATTCGTTCACAAGCCGTTTAAGCCCTTCAGGCCCTCCGTAGGAATTCTGCACTGCAAAGGGATAGGCGCCGTCGTAACCCCAATTCCGTATGCCCGGAAACTGTGCTACGGGCATCAACTCGATCGCATTGATCCCGAGCTCCCTTATTTCCGCAAGCCTCGGGATAACGGCGTCGAAAGTGCCTTCGGCTGTGAATGCGCCGACATGAAGCTCATAAATCACCATTTTGGAGAGCTTCACGCCTTTCCATTCATCATCCTCCCAATGAAAGCAGGAATGGTCCACCACCTGAGAAGGTCCGTGGACACCCTCCGGCTGGCACTGCGAGGCGGGGTCCGGCCTATCCGGTCCATTCCGTTCGTGTTCGAGCCTGTAGAAATACCGGGCGCCGGCGATTATATCTCTCACCGATGCACTCCAATACCCCCGGGAATCCTTCTCCATAGGAATGATTCTTTCTTCAGGCCGGACGAGACGGATAGCAACCACCGTCCTCAAAGGAGCCCATACGGTGAATTCACAAACTCCTTCATTCTTGAAATGGGCGCCTAATCTCACTGACCCGATCCGTCGTTCTTGAAGAAGAGAACGCCGAGGGGCGGCAAACCGAGGGAAAGGGAATATTCCCTCCCGTGGGCGCGAACATGAGACGCCTCAACGCCGCCGGCGTTGCCGATCCCGCTTCCGTTATAAAACTCCGCGTCGCTGTTCAGGACCTCTTTCCAGAAGCCTCCCCGTGGCACACCGACTTTGTAATTGCGACGGGGAACAGGGGTCATATTGCAGACTACGAGGACACAGGTGTCCGTGGAGGAGCCCCTCCTGATAAAACTGATGACGCTCTTCTGCCAGTCGTGAAAATCGATCCACTCAAACCCTTTATTGCCGAAATCCAATTCATACATGGCCGGCTCGCTTCTGTAGAAGCGGTTCAGATCTTTCACCCATCTCTGCACGCCCTGATGAAAGGGGTATTGGAGGGCATGCCATTCGAGGCTTTCGTCGTGGTTCCATTCTTTCCACTGAGCAAGCTCCCCTCCCATGAAGAGCAGCTTCTTTCCCGGATGACCGTACATGTATCCGTAAAGGAGGCGCAGGTTTGCATATTTTTGCCATTCGTCTCCGGACATCTTTCCGAAGAGCGAACCCTTCCCGTGGACGACTTCATCGTGGGAAAGCGGCAGGATGAAGTTTTCGGAAAAGGCGTACCAGATGCTGAACGTAAGCTGGTTATGATGATACTTTCTGAAAATAGTGTCTTTTGAGAAGTAATCCAGGGTGTCGTGCATCCATCCCATGTTCCACTTCATGCCGAATCCAAGTCCCCCGACATAGGACGGACGGGATACCATGGGCCAGGCGGTGGACTCTTCAGCGATCGTCTGGACGTCGGGATGGTCCGCGTAGACCATCTCGTTCATTCTCTTAAGAAACTCTATCGCCTCTATGTTTTCCTTCCCGCCGTATTTGTTCGGGATCCATTCACCGTGCTTCCTTCCATAATCGAGGTAGAGCATCGAGGCGACCGCGTCGACTCTAAGGCCGTCTATGTGGTATTCATCCAGCCAGAACAAGGCGCTGCTGATCAGGAAGTTACGCACTTCGTTCCGGCCGTAATTGAAAATGTAACTCTTCCAGTCGGGATGGAATCCTTTTTTCGGGTCCTCGTGTTCATAAAGATGGGTGCCGTCGAAATAGACAAGTCCGTGCTCGTCGTCCGGGAAGTGCGAAGGCACCCAGTCCAGGATTACTCCGATGCCGTTTTGGTGTAAATGATCCACAAAGTACATGAAGTCCTGCGGCGTGCCGTACCTGCTGGTCGGAGCAAAGAAACCGGTCATCTGGTATCCCCAGGAGCCATAAAAAGGGTGTTCCATAACCGGCAGAAGTTCCACATGGGTGAACTCCATTTCCCTGCAATAGTCGGCAAGATAATGCGCGAGTTCACGATAAGTCAGATACCGGTTTCCTTCTTCGGGAACCCTTCTCCATGAACCGAGATGCACCTCATAGACCGAGAAAGGCGAAGTCAAGCCATTCTTGTCGCGCCTGCCTCCCATCCACCCGGAGTCATTCCACGAATAGCCGATATCCCATACGACTGAAGCGGTCTTCGGCGGCGTTTCGCAATGCAAAGCAAATGGATCGCTTTTCTCGACCTTGTATTTGTTGTGCCTGGAGACTATATAGTACTTATAAATGTTCCCGTGGCCTACATCGGGAATGAAGCCCTCCCAGATTCCCGAATTGTCCCATCTCGCCGTCAAGGGATGGGACCTCTTGTTCCAATCATTGAAATCTCCCGTCACGGAGACTTTTTCGGCATTGGGAGCCCACACCGAAAAGAGCGTCCCATGAACACCGTCGACCGTAATGACATGAGCGCCGAGTTTCTTATAGAGTGCGAAATGATTCCCTTCTTTGAAGAGATAAATGTCGTGGTCCGTCAGGAGGCTTGGACCGTGTATTGTCTGATCTTTCTTTTTTTTCGGATTCATGGATTCTCCTTCAAGCGTGTGTAGTTTGCGCGTTTCTCATATTCCATTATAGAGAATATGACCGCTGATGCCAAGGCGAGCAGGGCAAATCAGGGCGGTTTTAGTCTGACGGAGGCGAGAGTTGCCGCGAGGATCTGTTGACTAAGCGAGACGGGTGTTTTACGATATGCGTATATCAAGAGGTGAGCAGCCAGTAGGAGGGATACTGGCTGCCGTATAATAGGGAAGCTGGTCTTGTCACCTTTAACATACACGGGAAATATGAAGAAGTGGCGAAAGAAATATGAAAACTTTGTGAGAGACCTTAATAAGGGGTGAAACTTAATGAAGAAAATTTATGTGGGAAACATTGCCGTCACCGCAACGGAACAGGATGTGAAAGATCTGTTCGCGGAATATGGTGAGATCGTTTCAGTAAAACTCAAACAGTCCAAAGGGTTCGGCTTTGTTGAGATGGGATCGGACGATGAAGCAAGGGAAGCGATTTCGGAGCTCAACGGCAAAGAGTTCCTCGGGAAAGCACTCACCGTAACCGAAGCAATTCCACGGCAGCCGAGAGCCGCCTTTCATGAAAAAAAGGGCGGGTTCGGAAAGGGGAAGGTTTTCAAGAAAGCCTGGTGAGAGGAGCAGAAATGAATAGAATTCTTGGAGTCGCAGGGAGTCCCCGGAAAAAGGGGAATACCCATATTTTGGTCTCCGGAATACTCGATGGAGCAAAAGCAGAGGGTGCTGAAACGGAGATGCTGTTTCTCAACGAACTTGTTATTCGGGAGTGTGACGGTTGTCATAGCTGTTGGAAGGGCAGGCAATGCAGCAAGAGAGATGACATGAACGTCATATATCCAAAAATTGTTGAAAGTGACGTAATCGTCTTTGGAACACCGGTATATTGGTATGGACCCACTGCTTTGATGAAATGTTTCATGGACCGTTTTGTTTACTTTAACTGTCCGGAGAATAGATCGAAAATAAAGGGCAAAGCAGCAGTTTTGGCGATCCCTTTTGAAGAGGACAACATCAAAACAGCCGATCTCCTTGTCAGATTCTTTGTTAAGAGTCTCAGATACCTTGAAATGAAAATTGTAGGAAAAATTCTTTGTCCCGGCGTCAGCGCAAGAGGAGACATATTGAAGAGAGAGGAATTCCTGGAAAAAGGCTATCGATTGGGACAGAGAATAGCGAAACTTAGAAGATATTAAGGGTCTCGTAATAGTCGTTACATTGCCGTCATCCCGGCAGTGTGTTGAGCCGGAATCCAGTGACGTTGCTTTTGAAGTCGCTGGATTCCGGATTGAGGACTTCCGGCATGACAGACAAAGAACTCAATCTGTGAATATTATTTTGAAACTGTTAATATTGGCCTCGGGGGAAACAGAATGATGCTGTCTTTAAATAAACATCATTTAATGCACATAGTAGCGTCATTTCTTTTGTCTGCTATTTTTTCCCTCGGTACTGCGCTTGGGTGGCATGATGAAACACATCTGTCCGTCGCGAAGGCAGCCGGATATAAGAAGTGGTACAATGCCGTCGGCGCCGATATAACAAAGATAAAGGCCGACAGGATAGAAAGAAACAATCATTATTTTGATAATCTCCGAAAAGTGGAAGTCACTCCGGATATGGTTCTTGGTCAGGTCAAAAGATACAATGATCCAAAAGATACCGAAGGGCACCTGTATGGCGCTATTATTGCTTCTTTGCGTGAATACAAATCTACAACAGAGGCAGGCAAATACGCTGCATACCATCTTGCCTTCTGCGCTCATTATGTGGCGGATTTATCTCAGCCTTTACACAATTGCCCGTATGATATCTTCAATGAAACCCATCATAAAACCAATGACGGCATTGTGGAAGATGAGGTCTTCGAGAACATTTCGAAGATCAAGGAAAATATGTATTCTGTCATTCTGAGGAAAGAATACTTTGAGAAGGATCTGGCGAGGGAAATAGCAAGGATTGCGAACATATCGAGAAAATTGGGATATAAACTTCAGAAAGAAAACAGGGACATGACTAAAGAAGAAGCGTACAGACAATTAGGCCATAGCGCTTCGCTTTTAAAAGCTATACTGAAGCACGCCGAAGGGATCGAGAAATAGCCATTGCCTTCATCCGGGTTTATGCGGATTCTGAAAGCCCGGCGCTCTCTATTTCGCACTCGTATTCGGAGCGGGCTTTGTGCTTGGCCCCATTCGTATGCAAGTCTCTGAATATATTCGTGCTTTCAGGATCCCCTTTCGGTAAATATTCATTATTCTTTATCTATTCTGCGATCTGCTCGGTTCTAACAATAGACCACATAATCTGCTCTGAATGTGATAGTCAAGTGAATACAACTTGCCGTCCTTGGAAAGGCAACGAAACGAATTTCATAGACAATCGACGCTTGTTGTGATATACATATAGACGTCTTCGGCACAGCAGTCGTTTCTGCGTGCTTACGGGGGGAAGACGCCATACGATACGGAAGAGAGCAACACTTGCTTTGCGGCTGGCTTGGAGTTTTGACAGTTCTTTTGTTTACGTCCTTTCTGCGCTTCAAGCCATTAAACCGAATTTTTTGAAAAGCCGGACAATACGAAGTTCTGTATAACCTGTCCGGCTTTTTTATTTCTTATCCGGATTATAAGCGGCAGTTTGTCCGTAAAAGCAGAAATGGCGCGTAAAGGGGATAGTCCCAAGGAGGGGCAGACCATGAAAAAGGGAATAAGCAACATTTTGATTGGATTTTGTTGCCTGGTGTTCTTGTTCTGCGGATTCAATCTCGCGGGTGCAGCGGACGGCGACGGCGACGGCATAGACGATGCAGTCGACAACTGTCCTTCTATTTCGAATCCGGATCAAACCGATTCCGACAGGTTGCCCTGTACAGAACCCTGGTGTGACGTAACCTGGATATCGGATGGCTACGGCGATGCCTGCGACAACTGTCCTTATGTGTTCAATGCCGACCAGCTTGATTCCGACGGCGACGGCATCGGAGACGCATGCGACATTGTCATACAGCCGATCACGATTACGCTGACGCCGGAGAGTCCCGGACCTGCCGACAGCATCCGCCTTGATGCCTGGTATTCCGGCATAGACGTTCCCGACCCCGATATAAAGATATTTATCAACCGAAAACTCGAAAGTGAATGCAAAGCGCCGACCTGTTCTTATGAGGGAGGTCCCTTCCCGAATGGTCTTGCCTATTATGTTGAATACAAGGGCGCAGACGGACTGGATTACAAAACGCCTGAAGAGTACAAAGTCGTGGAGAACGATGACTGGGACAGTGACGGAATACTTAACAATGTCGATAACTGCATCCTCACCCCAAACGCTGATCAGGCTGACAGAGATGACTGGCATTGCACAGAGATCTCTCCGGGAGTCGAAATCTGCAATTGGAGATCCGACGGTATTGGCGACGCCTGTGACGACTGTCCTTCCCTGTTCAACCCCGACCAGAAAGATTCGGACAAGGACAGCGTAGGCGACGCCTGTGACAACTGCAATCCGGTCTTTGTTGATTCGGAGCAGTGTATTACGGCAAGACAGACCAGAAGCTGCTCCACATGCTGGAACGATATCGTGCCGCCGGGTTCGCCTCCATGCTATTCCGACGACTGGTTCTGCAAATACTGCTGCGATTCTTCCGTGACGAACTGCACCGCAAGCGGCGTCGCGCAGTTCGACGACGACAATGACGGGGTCGGCAATGCCTGTGACGCCTGTCCTGACACTCCAAATTATTTGGAGCCGAACATATTCGGTTGTCCTTCATGCTTTGACACCTCTATCGGAATCTATTTGGATAAAACAGGAAGTGTTTATCCGGAGGGAGTGCCTTTTATTACCTTGCATGACCACTGCCTG
>JBFLXP010000035.1:5605-14934 GCA_040757315.1 Nitrospirota bacterium | reverse complement strand
CAGAAGCAGCAATCCGGCAATTGCCCAGGGCTCCCGTGCCGCAAAGGCGGCAGTGCTCATTAAAAACCACAGGGTCAGCTTCCATTTGGCGTCAAGCCGATGAATGGCGGAATTCTTGGTCTGGAATTCATATGCATAACCGCTTATCCGACCCGGACCTGAGAATTTAGAGTGTCTCAATCCTTCCTCCCTGTAAGTTCAGTATACGATCCGCCCAGTGAGGGTCCGGAAGAAGATCGTGTGAAGCTACAAGTACTGTTGTTCCGCGCCGTTGTCTCAGTTCAGACAATATACGTAATATGCGGTATCTCTGGGCTAAATCCAACCCTGCAAAGGGTTCATCGAGCAACAATACCCCGGGTCCGGGCGCAATGACTGACGCTAACGCAACCCGATGCTGTTCTCCAAAGCTCAGGGTCAGCGGAGGTCGCTCGGAGAGATCTGATACATCACAAAGAGCGAGCGTTTCGATAACACGATTACGGATTTCCTCCTTTGACAGGCCCATCCTTTTTAAAGAAAATGCCACTTCTTCATAAACAGTATCTTCAAAGATTTGGCGCTGCGGATTCTGGAATAAAAAACCCATCTTCCCTAAAAGTTTGTCCGGCTTGGGCGTTCCGATTCCGCTTACCTGAATGGTCCCTGAATCAGGGGATACAAGACCCGCAATGCACTTCAGAAGCGTTGATTTTCCGGCGCCATTTTGACCGAACAGGTGAACGATTTCACCGCGGGTAATACTCATATTTACACCGTCGAAAACGTCAGTCCCATTTGTGCCGGAAAGATGAAGGTTATCTACCGCAATGGCCGACGGCGCGTCGATACCAGGGGCGGTTTTTTGACCGACCATATCGGACAGGGACGGAGTATCCGCATCGCAAATCTCACTGACGATATGCCCACTCTTCATGAAGACATACCTGTCGGCAATGAAACGAAAAAGGTTATAGTTGTGGTCAGTGATGAGTAACGCATGACCCCGTTCCTTCAGCCTTTTGAGGATCTCAAGCAGTTTCCGCTTTCCGTCAGCATCCAATTGGCCGGTTGGCTCATCCAGGAGCAACAGGCCCGGCTCCATGGAGATTGCCGAGGCAATGGTCAGTCGATGCTTCTCTCCCGCTGAAAGCCTCTCAACATTTCGTTTCGCAAAATCTGTGAGCCCGACGGCCCGCAAGGCATCCTGAACTCTATCCCTGGAGAAGAAGCCGAGATTCTCCGTCCCAAAAGCTACTTCATCTTCAACTGTAGTGCAAAGAATCTGGGTGTCAGCATTCTGAAAAACCATTCCCACGCCCAGCTTCCATCCGTTCTTTCTCAAGCTCACCGTGCCGCTGGTATGTCCTGACTTCAAAAGCCCCTGAACAGCCATGAGCAGTGTTGTTTTCCCACAGCCGGAAGGTCCCGTCACACAGACACATTCTCCCTCATGGATACTGAGAGAGGCATCACACAGTGATGGCGACCCTCCAGCGGGGTAAGTGTAAGAATAGTTTATTACCTGCAAAGCAGGGTTCATGCTTCCACTGCCTTTATCCCTAAAGGGAGACCTGCAAACCTCCGTATATGAATCGGCCTGCCTGGGGGAATCCGTAACTTTGTTCATAATCTTCATCAAGAACGTTGTCCGCGCCTACGTACACGCGTAGAAGGCCCTTAAACAGCTCCTGATCCAATTTCAGATTGACCACGGAGTAATCATTCAGGTCTCTCTTTTGCACGGGAGTTGTCCTTGAATAAAAGACCTGGTCGGCTACATACCTGACATTCATATATGCTGAAAGACCAAAATTGAAGGTATATATGCCCTCGAATGTGACTATATGTTCAGGCCTGTACTGGAGTTCATCCCTATCAGTGTTCGGGGACTTATCTTTTGAGTATACGTATGTGTAGCCGGCCCTCAGCAAAAGGTTCTTCAGGTAACGGTTCTCTGCAGTAAATTCAACGCCCTTAAATTCATATTTATTGAAGTTTACAAATTTATCGCTTACAGTCGCAATAAATTCAATATAATCATCTACTTCGATCAGGAAACCGGTCAGAGAGGCCTTAGTGTTCCAGGGTAGTTTCTGCTCGATTCCAAGTTCATAATTGTCGGACTCTTCTGTTTTCAGATCAGGATCACCTCGTTCTACGTCATAGAGTTGGCGAATTTCGGGAAAGCGTATCTTTCTTGCGTAAGACCCCTTTATCCGCGTATTCTCGTGGATATCGTAATAGGCGCCTATGAGATAACTCCCTTCATTATCGTCCCCCTCGTCCTTTTCCAGCCAGTTATGACCGTAACCAAAAACCAGGCCTAAATTTTTTAAGGGAATTACTTCATACTCAAGAGCGGCTGAATATACGTCAATATCTCTGTCATCCTGTATAGCCACCCGCGTATTCACACCCCCGATACGTTCTATATTGAACCCATCGCTGTCAAATTCTTCTTCTCTGCCTCTAAGCCCAAGTGTCAAGAAGCCTGCTGTCTTCAGATCATACGTTGTCTGTAAAGCAGCACCCGTGACTTTTGTTTCGTTATCATGATGGAATCTGCCATTCTGAGTTATTGAATCAAAATTGTTGTCGTCATATCGGTTTTCTTCCTCTGTTAACTGATTGAAAAAGACCCACGATCTCAGTCCCAAAGGCCCGGGCAGATCATAGCTTAGTGAAAGGTGCCCGGAATAACCTTCAAAATTATCCATTCGTTCAAATCTTTGCGGTTCTGAAAAATCGTCCTGAGGAAAAATTGTGGTCGAAGGTTTGCCGAATTCTCCTTTAAGATAGTTAAAAACAGCTCCGATAAGCACCTTGTCGCTGGGAGCATAATTCAAATTCGCAAACAAATTGTTTCTCCTCTTGTCGCTATTATCCCGGATGTCTCCATCTTCTGCGGGTGTTTTGCCAAAGTCATCTGAAAGACGAAATCCATTCCTGTCGAGAGCACTCCCACTGACGAAAAAGTCAGCTTTTTCATAGCCACCCGAAACATTGAAGCTGCCCAGATAGTGATCTCCCTCTCCTGCCTCGCCCTGCACCATGCCGTGAAAACCCGTTTTCCCTCTTTTCGTGACGATATTGATAACCCCACCAAGACCGCCATCTCCATAGATCACCGAATGGGTACCATAAGAAACCTTTATCTTCTCGATGTTCTCCACAGGTATCAGACTGGGGTCAAAATTACCATCAAAAGTGGAATTGATGGGAATACCATCGAGAAGGAGAATAACGTGTCTCGAACGAAAACCTCTGAGATCCACCCGGGGAACTCCATCAGCCCCTGTCCTAATATACATACCCGGCAACAACTCTACTGCTTCATCCAGACTCCTCGCACCCTTGTTCTTGATGTCTTCGGCTGTTATCTCTCTGACCGTCCCCACCGATTCTACGATTTCGCGTTCGTCGCTTACCACGATTTCGCCGAGCGTGTAAATATCCGTCGATTGAGTCTGCGCATGAGCTTTGCCGGGACTGCCGAAGGATGCTGCAAAAATAAAGCATAGACAACATAGCAGACATTTCCTGAAGACCATAACACCCTCCACGTTATTAATATTTTTGCTGAATGGATAACAAAAAACTCATCTGTCTTGATTATGTAGAAAACGCGATAGTAAATCTAATTCTTTCTGTTCATGGTTGACATGAATATAATTCATGTCATTTAGACGGATATTCTTGGAGTTGAAACCGAAACGAATGGAAAAATAAGATCGGGAAGCTCACCGGCAAGGAAACGCAGACAGACACCGCATGGTGTAAGTCTCCTTCTCAACAACTCTGATAGGAACAGCATTGTTCCATCACGGAGTTGTCACCGGATTCTGTCCCGGTGATGAAGGGTTTCTGCTATCGTCCACATTAATTGCCTCTATCCTCTCAACCGCCTGCACCCACCTGTCTGCAGAAAGGTCGTCGGGCAGGACTGCGATGAATTTGCCGTTCTCTTTGAGGGGTCGATTATCGATCCTGTCTGCGATGATGATATTCCGTCCGTACGGTGACAAAAGAAGTTCTCCGTACGATATGAGCGAGCGGTAGCCATCAGGAGCAGAAACAAGGAACACGGTGTTCAGATCGGGCTCCACGCCGGCATCCCGGATGATCTCTATCAACGGCACACCCCCAAAATGTCTCATTCCGTGATAGCCCTTCCCGTCTCCCACCTGCTTGGCCATGATTTCAAGATGACCATACGAAGAGATGTCTGCAATTTTCAAGTTTTCCTTTACGGCTCCTATCACGGTGAATTCGGGCGAGAAGAGGTTCGACATTTTCTTTGAGGCAATCCTGGGATGAAGATCGACTACTTCTATGGCGCTGAGATCTTCGAGGGAGCGGTCCGAGTAAAAGTCGTTCGCGACAATGAGTTTCGGAAGGCCCACTTGACGTTTGAGAGGACTGAACCACTTTTGATAGACCTCGGGATTGTGGCAGCTCGAGCATTCTCTGTGAGGCATGACCGGATTTGCCGAGAAGGCTATAAGAATCTCAGATGGGTTCCTGTAGAACACTTCACCCCACGATAGGACGGTCTGCTTTCCGTGCTTATTTTTCACAACTACCGCGAGGTCAACAGGCTTGAAGAAATCTGTTTCTTCTTTCTGCACGGCAGCAAGTTCAAGTAATGTTCTGAGAGAAACACCTCGATAGGAAAACGCGCCGTGAAAAATATTGTCTATAGTGACTTCATTCAGTCTGACACTCACCGATTCGAAATGGCGTAGGTCGTCAATAGTCAGATTGAGCGGCTGTTTTACGACACCGGCGACTCTGATCGACGGCGAAGATGAGCCCAAAGCCGTTCCATGCGGCGTGAAGAGAATACACAGCAACCATACCGTCACGACTGTCTTCTTCATTGAATCCTCCTTTAGTTCTCTGTATTGACTTTCTTCAGTCTCAATAAATACTTCACCATAAAGAATAACCGAAACAGCAAAACCTGACAAAATCCAGGGGCACACCCGGATCGCGCCTCACAGATAGTTTCATCGCGGAGGACTTCGTCTTTCTATTCATGCCGAGAATGTATTTTCTGCATTGTTTCCATGAATAGTTTTCATAAGTTTGCCCGTTGACACCGCCTTTTTGATCCCCGTACAATAAGCGGATGGAAGACCACAAACTGAAGGCTTTCTGTCTTATTGTGGAACTGAAAAGTTTCTCAAAGGCTGCGGAGGCAAAGTTCATGACACAGTCGGCGATGAGCCATCTTGTACGGAGTCTGGAAGATGAAATCGGTGTGAGCCTCTTGAACAGAAAAGGGAAAAATGTTCTCCCCACCCCCGCCGGCAGAATCTTCTATGAACACGCCAGGAATATCCTCAACCAATATAAGAAAATGGAAAGCGATATCTATACACTCATGCAGAAAGTGAGAGGTCGTCTCACTATCGGCGCCGGCACAACAGTCGCCGCTTATTTGCTTCCACAGGTATTTTACAGTTTCACGAAGACCTATCCGGAAGTTGAGATAAATCTGTCCGTTTCAAACTCGGATGATATTATTCAGGAAATCCTCGATGGAAAACTTGATTTAGGGATCATAGAAGGGAAAACCGAAAGCGAGCACGTTTTTCTGGAGGAGATCGCAGAAGATGAAATCGTCCTCATAGCATCCGACGATAATCAACTTGCAAAGAAGGCCCCCGTGACAGAGCGGGATTTGAGCAAACAAACATTCATCATGCCCGAAACGGGCTCGGGGATACGGGAAGCAGTCGACGAGTATCTCCGGCTCCTAAAAATAGACGTGGAAAGCCTCCGGATAGCCATGACGCTGGGTAGCCCGGAACTTATCGTCCAAATGGTGCAGTCGGGGATGGGAATTGCCTTTGTCTCGAAGTGGTCTGTTTTCAGGGCGATCAAAGACGGCACAGTTTGTCTGATTACGGTGCCGGGGAAAAAACTCTCCAGGAAATTCTATTACGTAAGCCTGGAAAAAGAGCTTCAATCCATGGCTGCTCGGACTTTTCTCGAATTTGTCAAAGGGTATCAATTTTTTGTGCCCTTCTAACTGCGGCGAAGGGCCGAGGAAACAATGTAATCATTATAGTCAGAGCGCTCATCTCGGTCGAAATGACTCCACCTTCACTGCTGTATTCCTGAGTTGAAAGTATTAGTGTGTTTGTCTCCCCGCCCGCCGGTCAGGATGTTGATAAACATCGGGATCGTGAAATGAAGCAAAAACCTTCCTCTCCAATATCGATGCATCCGATCTAATGGGAATAACGATTGATCTTCTTCGGGATGACAGCCTGACTTTTTGCTGTCTTTCGCAATTATTTCTTATTTCATCGTTTCGCCGCATGCAATAACCATGAAAAAAAATCACCCCGGCACTGAAAATTACGCATTTGAATTGTCATTCGAATCGACATATCATCTACAAAAAGACGGTATTTGAATACCTATGAACAATATTTCAAGGAAAGGAAAAGAAAGTGAGGATCGTTGATACAATGCCCTACATCATCCCTGAACATACATTAAGTGGACTTCAACCATCAAACCTATCCATCATCGCAGAGAGACATGAAAATTGTCCAAAACATTATTGATACATGATACGATTTTTTGCCTGTCCTGCCATCAGTGGAGAATCTCTTTTTCTATCGAGAGATTTTTTCGTTAAATTTGCTTGAACCGAAATAAGGAAAGGAGGAGCTATGAAGGCAACGCGTCGAGAATTCTTGATTGGGTCGGGCGCCCTTGTCGGTGGACTGGCGCTCTCGTCTCTTGGAATCGATTTAGGTCCGGTGATGGCGTATGCCGAAGAAATGAAAAAGATGGACAAAGTGAAGGTCGCCAGACAAACCACATCCGTTTGCTGCTACTGTTCTGTTGGATGCGGATTGATCTGCAGCACGGACACCAAAACAGGGAAGATCATCAACATCGAGGGTGATCCCGAGCATCCTGTAAATGAAGGAACGCTTTGCGCAAAGGGCGCTGCCAGTTATCAGACAACTGCTGCCAATGAACACCGGCTGACGAAGGTGCTCTATCGCGCGCCCAACAGCGATAAGTGGCAGACGAAGAGCTGGGATTGGGCTATCACTGAGATTGCGAAACGAGTCAAGAAGACCCGCGATGCCGGCTTCATTACGAAGAACAGCAAAGGAGAGGTGGTCAATCGCCTTGAAACTATCGCCCATATGGGAAGCTCCAATTTAGACAATGAGGAGTGCTGGCTCATCACAGCCATGGTTCGGTCTATGGGGCTTGTATTTATCGATCATCAGGCCCGGGTTTGACACGCGCCCACTGTAGCGGCTCTGGGAGAGTCGTTCGGACGCGGTGCAATGACCAATCACTGGATAGACCTTCGGAACAGCGACTGCATATTGATTCAGGGCAGTAACTGTGCAGAAAATCATCCCATCGCTTTCAAATGGATCATGAAAGCAAAGGAGAGTGGAGCCAAACTTATTCATGTCGACCCCCGCTTTACAAGGACCTCGGCAAAAGCGGATTTCTATGCCCCCATACGTTCGGGCACCGACGTTGCATTCCTTGGCGGAATGATCAAGTATATTATCGAAAACGAGAAATATTTTAAGGACTACGTCGTCAACTATACCAACGCGTCATTTCTTGTAAACGATAAGTTCGACTTCAATGACGGACTTTTCTCCGGGTATGATCCCGGCAAGAGACAATATGATAAGGCGACCTGGACAATACGAAAAGACGACAAGGGTATCCCTTTGAAAGACCCTACATTGCAAAATCCTCGCTGCGTTTTACAGCTTTTGAAGAAGCATTACTCCCGTTACGACCTCGATGCGGTCTCGAGTATCACAGGGACTCCTGTAAAGGACTTACAAACGGTCTATGAAATGTTCTCGTCCACAGGCGTGCCCGATAAGGCCGGAACTATGCTGTACGCTCTGGGCCAAACCCAGCATACTGGAGCAGTTCAAAACATCAGAACTATGTGCATGATTCAACTGCTGCTCGGCAATATTGGTATCTGCGGAGGCGGTATCAATGCCCTGCGCGGGGAGCCGAACGTGCAGGGCTCTACAGACCATGCCATATTGTCTCACATCCTGCCCGGATATCTTAAAGCGCCAAGGGCCTCGCAGCAAACCCTGGACGATTATATGAAGATAAACACCCCGAAAACGAACGACCCCCGCTCTGCCAACTGGTGGCAGAATTATCCCAAGTATACCGTAAGTCTTCTCAAAGCCTGGTACGGAGATAAGGCGACAAAAGAGAATGATTTCGGCTATTCGTGGGTGCCTAAGCTCGATGACGGACAGGACTGCACTCTCCTGAACATGATCGACAATATGTACGAAAAAAAAATCAAGGGGCTTATCGTCTTCGCCCAGAATCCTGCTTGCAGCCTACCCAATGCCAACAAAGTGCGTCCGGCATTTACAAACCTTGACTGGATGGTGCATCTCAATATCTTCAACAACGAGACAGCCTCTTTCTGGAAGGGTCCCGGCGTAGATCCCAAGAAGGTCAAGACAGAGGTCTTCCTGCTCCCGGCAGCAGCATCAGTGGAAAAACAGGGAAGCCAGACCAACAGTGGACGTATGGTCATGTGGAAATACGAAGCGGCAAAGGGTCCGGGAGATGCTAAATATTATGCCGGCGATGCCGTAATCCAGATCGTTGCGAAGCTTCATGAGCTTTACAAAAAAGAAAAAGGCGCATTCCCCGATCCGATTGTGAACCTCAAATGGAATTATACCGACGAAAAAGGCCGGTTTGATGTGTTAGAAGTGGCCAAGGTCACAAACGGGTATTTTCTTGAAGATGTGACCATCGGTGATAAGACGTACAAAAAGGGTGATTGCGTTCCTTCCTTTGCCATGCTTCAAGCAGACGGCAAGACCTCATCAGGCAATTGGCTTATGTGCGGCTCCTTTGCACAGGATGGTACAAACCTCATGGCACGCAGAAAAAAGGACGATCCAACCGGCCTCGGCCTCTACCCGCAGTGGGCATGGGCATGGCCCGTCAACAGGCGCATCATTTACAACCGCGCTTCAGTGGATTTGAATGGAAAGCCTTATAATCCCAAGAGGCCTTTACTGGCCTGGGTGGATGGAAAATGGGTGGGTGACGTCCCCGACGGCCCGTGGCCTCCCATGGCGGATATGGAAAAAGGGAAATATCCCTTTATTATGAAGCCGGACGGCGTCTCCGCTCTCTTCGGCCCGGGATTGAGTGACGGACCCTTCCCCGAACATTATGAACCTCTTGAAGGTCCACTGTCGAAAAACCCGATGTCATCTCAATTAAGAAACCCTGTCATCAAGATTTTTTCAGGGCCGTGCGATCTCTATTCCGGCTGCGACCCCAAG
>JBFLXP010000035.1:0-5595 GCA_040757315.1 Nitrospirota bacterium | reverse complement strand
GCCCTTTGTGATGACCACCTATTCCAGCACAGAGCATTGGTGCAGCGGCGCCAACACCAGATGGCAGTCATGGCTTACAGAGGCGCAGCCTCAGGTATATTTGGAAATCAGCGAAGAGCTTGCGCAGCTCAGGGGCATTAAGAACGGTGACAAGGTGAAGGTTGAGTCTGCCCGCGGTTCCCTGCCCTGTGTGGCAATGGTGACGACGCGGTTACGTCCCTTCACCTGCGGCGGACAGACCATCCACCTTGTCGGGATGACCTATAACTATGGCTGGCTGTTCCCGGAGGACGCTGGTGATAGTGTCAATCTGCTTAGCCCCACTGCAGGGGACGCCAATACCATGACTCCTGAATACAAGGCGTTCATGGTCAATGTGACAAAGGTTTAGGAGGTGAAAACTATGGCAAAGGGAAAATCAATATTAGTAGATACCTCATTATGCACAGCCTGCAGGGGGTGTCAGGTTGCGTGCAAACAATGGAATAATCTGCCCGGGACCAAAACAAAGCAGGTCGGCACCTATCAAAACCCCCAGGACTTCTCTGCAGACACATGGAAGGTTGTGCGGTTCGCAGACGGCAAGAAGGAAGACGGCAAGCCTTACTGGTATTTTTTTACGGATATGTGCCGCCATTGTATTGAGCCTCCGTGCAAGCTCTCCATAGAGATGACCGTCAAGGATGCCGTAATTCAGGACGGTGCTACGGGAGCTGTAGTATATAACGAGAAGACAAAAAAGGTCCCCTTTAAGGATGTACTGTGTCCTTACGACATTCCCCGGCAGAATCCGAAGACTAAGGTCCTTGCCAAATGCACTATGTGTTTTGACAGGATCACAAACGGCATGATTCCCGGATGCGTCAAAGCATGCCCGACGGGTGCTATGGTATTCGGAGATCGGCAGGAGATCCTGGACATGGCCGAAAAAAAGGTGGCAAATCTCAAGAAAACCTATCCAAAGGCCATGGCCATTAATCCCGACGATGTAAGAGTTATCTTTATCGTCACCGACGACCCAAAGAAGTACTGGAAATTTGCAGCTGGTGGATAGCCGCGCATCTGTTTCCTTCAAATGTCTTCCCTGCTTGAATAGGGCGGGGAAGACATTGCCCTTCTTATTCATGGTGAACGCTGTTCCGGTGTTGTCATTATCCGGCTTGACCGGATAATCCAGCAGGTAAGGCAATGATGGCAACAAAAAACTTAAGAGGTCTTAAGAGCACTGATGATGTGAAAGTGAAACAACTGCAGAAATTCATGAACTCGGAATGAAAAGTCGAGAGAAAACTCTTCTAATTTACCGGAGGACTTGTCATGGCTGACGAATCTGCAGCGGAAAAGGCTGTCAAAAAGATTAAAAAGACGATTACGAAAATGAATAAAGAAATGCCTTCTCTGGCAACTATCCTGAATACTTACGGAAAAGTCTTTGCAGAAAGAGCTAAGTTCAGAGAAGAACTCCCTCTCCTGATGAATGTCCGGATATCTTCACCGGACCCTCTTCGCTTTTCCCAGGGAATGACTTTGTTGAACGAAGGAATATTTCCCCTCTCGACTGATGCCATGGAAAAAGTCGCAGGACGTATGATCCCTGTATTAGCCACGGCATTTCCGAAAATCGAACCAATACTCAGGAAGTTGAAAACAGCTTTGAAGAAGAATCACCTATATTTAAGAAACTGCATGGAAAGCATGCTGCATGGTCGTGACGAAATCATAAACCGAACTGCTTCTAATCTTGAAACAGACCCCCTCACCCTGAAATTCATCTTAGGCCAACTCTTGAAGCCTCTCGTTGAGAAACAGGAAGAGAACCTCAGGCCCGTCATACAAAATCTCAACTGGCATAAGGGATACTGTCCTGTCTGCGGATCATTTCCGGTATTGAGTTACCTCAAGGGACCTGAGGGACAACGGTGGCTGATGTGTGGACTCTGCAGTCATGAATGGCGTTTTATGAGAACACAGTGTCCTTTTTGTGAAAAAGACAATCCGGAGGAATTGGAATTCTGCTTTGTAGAAGAACGCGGCTATGAACGGGCAGAAATGTGTCATCAATGCAAAAGATACATTGTGAGTATCGACCTTAGGAAATACCCTTATGATTTCATACCTGAAGTTGCAGTTGTCGGAACGTTGTATCTTGACGTACTGGCCCAGGAAAAGGGTTTTATCCCTGTAGCTGACTCTGTATGGAATTCGGGTTCCCGTCCTGATATTTCTTCTGAAAGAATGGAGACAAATGCCCGAGGTGTCCGACAAAAGCGGAATTCATAAAGGATAGGCATGCTGAAAAAGAGCGAGATTGCTCAACGGCTTTACGAGCATATTCCGAAACGGGATACAGCAGGGAAAGTTGAAGAAGTTCGCGTGGGTCTCGGTTATGTTGCCGTTGCACTGGACAAGAAGCATACCGGCCTGGCGGCAGTTCTGAGGCAGGATCTGGAATTTCACTGCGGCATTCTCGCAAAAGCGGGAACGCTATCCGGCACACCGGCTTCCGACCTGCTGAATTATCTGGTCAATGGACGTAATCCTTTAGAAAGAGCTCTGGGGCTCGCTACTGCCAATGCTATCCTTGGCGCAGGGGTTCCTGATGAGGAAAACGACACTATTGCTTTAATGAACCTGTCTCCAAGTGATCATGTGGTCATGATCGGTTTTTTCAGGCCGCTTGTGCCGCGCATAGAACAGACCGGAGCTGAATTGACAGTTCTGGAAAAACAAAAAAATAGGGCGCCGGCGCTTCCACATATTTTGAGCTTCAAAAGTCGTGGAGACATACTTAAGTCATGCAGCGTCGCTATCATTACGGCAACAACTATTTTGAATAATACTTTAGAAGCAATATTGAACGATTTGGAAAATCCCAGATGGGTGTGTATTCTCGGGCCCTCCACACCTCTCTGCCGGAATATATTCGCGGGGACGCCCGTTACTCATCTGGGCGGATCCGTTGTTCTGAATCGTCAGAAAGTCATGCAGATTGTTTCCGAGGGCGGAGGAACACCTTCAATGCGTCCCTACCTGAGATTTGTCAATTTAGTGTTGTAAAGGAATTATGGAAGGCGAATGATACCGATTATTTCCATCGTAGGCCGGTCAAACACCGGCAAGACGACACTCATCGGGAAACTTGTTCCGGAGTTTTGTCGCAGGGGATACCGTGTCGCCACAATAAAACACGCTCCCGGTGGATTTGACATTGACCGTGAAGGGAAGGATAGTTGGCGGCACAGGAAAGCGGGCGCATATAAAACAATTCTCGTTTCCGCCACTGAACTGGTGCTCATGGAAGTTTTTGAACGTGAATACAGTGTTGATGAGTTGGTTGATCTCTACGTAAAGGATGCAGATGTCGTTTTCCTGGAAGGACACAAAAATGATCCCTACCCAAGGATAGAGATGCTCAGGAAGGATGTTGACCCTCTGCCCCGGGACGGAATGGAGCATCTGTGGATTGCGGTCGTTGGCGACAAAGGAAATGATGCCGGGGTTCCTTACTTTCAGATGGAAGAAATTCATAAGCTTGCGGATTTGCTGGAGGAGAAATATCTGAGAAGATGAGGATTGTGGCTTGCGTTTACAAATCATGCACAAATTTCACCATTTCAATGAAAACAATGAATTTGCTTTATGGCTTGCGTTATGTGATATTTACATAACGGGGGGAGAATGAGCGTAAAGATTTGACTATTGGACATTTATCTAATGGACTATCAGAAATAGAAATCATTGAAAACTTTATTCAATAGAATGAAACGTCAGTGGAATCAACAAGAACGAATGATTTGATAAGGATTAAGATAAATGGAAGAGAGATTTTCTGCGAAAAAGGGAAAACGATCCTTCAGGTTTGCAGGGAATCGCAGATAGACATTCCTACTCTGTGCTACGACGAGCGTCTCGAACCTTACGGCGGGTGCAGGTTGTGTCTTGTTGAGGTCAAGGGTACGCCTAAACCGCTTGCTTCCTGCACCACCCTCGTAAAAGACGGCATGAAGATCGTTACGGAGAGTGAGAATCTTACCAAACTCAGGAAGACAACGCTCTCCCTCCTCCTTTCCAACCATCCGAACGATTGTCTGACCTGCGAGAAAGCAGGGGATTGTTCTCTTCAGGAGCTTGCCTACTTCTATGGTGTAAGACCGGGGGAGTTTGAGGGGGAAAGATGGAATCTGCCGGTAAGAGAGGACAATCCGTTTATAATCTACGAACCGAACAAATGTATTCTATGCGGACGATGCACGAGGATATGCAATGAAGTGGTCATGGCCGGGACTATTGAGCTTGTGGGAAGGGGCTTTTATTCAATGCCCGACACAGCCTTCGGAAGGCCGCGCTCATTGGAAAACTGCGAGTTCTGCGGACAATGCGTATCCGCATGTCCGACCGGCGCACTGACCGACAGAAAGAGAAGGGGCATGGGTCGTGCCGACTCCATAAAAAAGGTGAAGACTACCTGTACTTACTGCGGCACAGGATGCAACTTCTATTTGAACGTAAAAGACAAGAAGGTTGTCGGAGTGACATCGGACTACCATGCGCCCGTGAACAAAGGCAATCTCTGCATAAAGGGACGATACGGTTACGATTTTATTCACGGCACCGACAGGATAAAGACACCGCTTATCAAGAGAGAAGGAATCTTCCGTGAGGCAACGTGGGATGAGGCGCTCGAATTCACAGCAGTGAAATTTAAGGAACTCATCGCCAAATACGGTCCGGATGCAGTGGGCGCATTTTCATCGGCCCGGTGCACGAATGAGGAGAACTATCTCCTGGCAAAGTGGGTGAGATGCGCAATCGGGTCAAACAACGTTGACAACTGCGCACGCGTTTGACATGCCCCGACTGTGGCCGGGCTGGCCACCAGCTTGGGAGCAGGCGCTGCCACGAATTCGTTGAGTCAGATGGCAGACACAGACACCCTCTTTCTGTTTGGATCAAATCCTACAGAGGGGCATCCCATAGTATCCATCTGGCTTAAGAAGGCGCTCAGCAGAGGCGCAAAGCTTATTGTCGGTGATCCGAGAAAGACATGGATGGCAAAACGTGCTGATGTCTGGCTGAATCTGAAAGCCGGCAGCACCGTTATTCCTCTTCTCAACGGCATGATCAATGTAATATTGCAGAATGGATGGGAAAACAAAGAATTCATCGCTGCCAGAACGGAAGGGCTGGAAGAACTGAGGGCAAAAGTCAAGGAGTATGATCTCGACAGAGTTGAAAGGCTTACTGGTGTTGCGAAGGCAAAGATCATGGAGGCGGCACGCCTCTTTTCGCATGCCGACAAGGCAATGATCGTTTATGGCCTCGGAGTTACAGAGCATCGTACAGGCACTGAAAATGCGATGGCCATCGCCAACCTTGCGCTTTCCTGCGGTCATATCGGAAGGCCTTCCACAGGAATAATGGCGCTCAGGGGACAGAATAATGTTCAAGGCGCGTCTGATCTCGGGCCTTATCCGGCTTCATTGCCGGGGTATCAATCGGTATTGGATCCGAATGCACGCGCAAAGTTCCAAAAAGCGTGGGGAGTGAGAATAAGCGCCAAGCCCGGACTGAAGTCAGTTGAGATGCTCGATGAAT
>JBFLXP010000034.1:0-15028 GCA_040757315.1 Nitrospirota bacterium | reverse complement strand
CTCATGCGGTTCATCATTAAGGCAAAATCAATCTTTGTTATCCGTGCCCGCACTCCCAATTTGGTCGCTTCTCTCAACTCAATAATCCTGTCGGCGGGAAATATCAGGGTCTTGGATGGAATGCATCCCACATTGAGGCAGGTTCCCCCCACGTCCCCTTTGTCGATCAGCGCCGTTCTTAGGCCCTTTTCTGCTGATTTGAATGCGATACCGGCGCCCTCACCGGCGCCGATAACGATAACGTCATATTTTTTCATACAAACCTCCGGGTCTTTTTATGAAGTATACCAAGTGGAAAGCAAAGGACAAGGAGCAGCCGGCTCTGCTATTACAGGTGCAAGGGGCTTACCGTCCGCGCGATTAAATTCGCGTGGCAAGGAGATTGACCGGTCTATTTTTTCGCCGGATTGTGATACTCTTGATGAAGGTCCTTAATTTTGCTTGATCGGCCTTAGGTCCGACATTATTTCCGGCATTAGGAAAAGATGGGCGGCGTCGGTCAGAGAAAAATGGATGAATGCTCGGCCGATGCATTGTCAGGGAAAAAGACTGCGGGGAAGAATTATGGTGCGTTTATGATTATTCTTTGGCTCAGCCTCCTTGCCTGCACCGCCGCCATTCTCTATTCCGGCACAAAGCTCTCCAAATACGGCGACATAATCGCCGAAAAGTCGGGGCTCGGCGGGGCATGGATAGGATTGGTCCTTATGGCTTCTGTAACGTCACTTCCGGAACTCGTTACGGGGATTAGTTCGGTCACTTACGCAGATGCCCCCGACATTGCTGCAGGAGACGTTCTGGGAAGCTGCGTATTCAATATGCTTATCATTGCCTTACTCGACGCCCGGTATAGTGTGATGCCAATCTCGGCCAAGGCTCATCAGGGGAACATCCTGTCAGCCGGATTTGGTATATTTCTGCTCAGTGTTGTCGTTGTCAGTCTCTTTATGAAAGACCACGTGGCGCCGCTGGGCTGGATCGGCCCGTACAGCCTATTCTTCATTATGGTTTATTTCCTTGCCATACGGTTGGTCTACTTTTACGAGAAGAGACAGCTAACGGCTCTTATGAAAGAAAAGGCGATCGAACTGAAGTACAAGGAAATCTCGACTAAAACTGCCGTGGTCAACTACGCCGTGAATGCGGGCATTGTGATTATTGCAGCAGCCTTTCTGCCCAAGATCGGCGAGGGCATCGCTGAGGCCACCGGGCTGGGACAGACGTTTGTCGGCAACATTTTTATCGCTGTTTCCACATCCCTGCCCGAAGTGATAGTCTCTCTCGCCGCTCTCAAAATAGATGCTGTAGATCTGGCGATAAGTAATCTCTTCGGGAGCAACATTTTCAACATCTTTATTCTCGGAATTGACGATATTTTCTTCGTGAAAGGCCCCCTTCTCGCTCATGTAAGCACCAACCACATTATCTCAGCCGTATCAGCCATCGCGATGACCGCCATTGCCGTCGTAGGACTCACATACCGCGCCGAGAAAAAAAGACTTTTCATAGCATGGGATTCGGCCGGCATCGCAGCCGTATACGTAATCAACCTGATGCTGTTATATATGTTGAAGTAAGTGTCCTTATTGCATTTGTCAAAAACAAACTGAATGCTGCAAAACCAATATTAATTTTGACAGGCCAACATTTTGTCATTCCGGCTTGTCCGGAATCTTTCTTCGTTTCTTGGAAGGATTCCCGACAAGCGGGAATGACAATCAACGCAGGCATGCCACAAGATTATTCCGTACAGCAATCTATCCTTATATCCTCTATAATCATAGTGTGATACGCCACAGGCTGCTGAAAAAAATCCCGGCATGGGCCGTCTGTCATTTCTTTTTGTCTGTCATGTTCCTCTTCATTTCTTATCCGCTCTGTGCGGGAACCTCTGACCCCTTGATTATCCTTGACGGGACACACAAATTCTCTCCCAACGACGACCTCGCCTACGCGTCTGCCGGCTTTGACGATTCGCTCTGGCAAGAAATCGCCATCCCCGGCAGTTGGCAGTCGCAAGGGGTAAAAAGTGCCAAGGGAATCGGTTGGTACAGAATCCGCTTCGTCGTTCCCGGCAGTTTCAGGGGCATTGAGCCGGCTTTGTTTCTCGGCAGGATTGGAGATGCCGATGAGGTTTTCTTAAACGGCGTGAAGATCGGGGAGGAAGGCCTTATCGGGGAACGGTTTATCGAGGCGTCAAAGATAGAGCGACTTTACAGAATGCCGGGCGACGCCATTCATTACGATGCCGACAATGTGGTCTCCGTCCGCGTGATGAACACTTATTTGAACGGCGGAATATTCGACAGAGGCTCTGCTGCCGGAGATTACAGGAACCTCCTGATCGAGAAATTGAGGAGGCACAGGAACACTCTGATCTGGGAATTCTGTTTTTTCACCTTTTTTGGGTTGTTCTTCCTGTCCTGCCTTTTTTTCTATATCAAAGGGCTGAGAGACAGAGAATACTTCTATTTCTGGCTGTTCATAACGCTCTACGGCACGCTCTTTGTGCTGGGCAGCGTCACGTTTTACGACACGGGACTGAAAACGCCGTTTGTTCAGCAGGCGATCAACACGATATCCGCTCTCCTTCCGGCCAATCTGCTTCTCCTGCTTCTGCATTTCTATAAGGAGAAGATTTCATTGTACGGGAAGGCGCTTATTGCGACATTCCCTGCGGTGGCGGCAGTGATGTTCTTCTTTCCGACCTATACAGACAGGATGTATCTTTATACGTTCTGGAAGGTTCTTTTTTTCATTACTGCCGTGTTTCTCGTTTTTGTCGCGATCAAGGCTTTTGTGAGAAGATTCTACGAGTCGGGCACAATACTTTTGGGAATCACCGGCATGATCGTCGGCTTTATCCTGGAATCGGTCGGTGGTGTTGATCTGCTTCAGATAACGGGCTTCTTCCTGTGGGACTATGCGACCGCATTTTTTATGATCTGCGTCATATATGCGCTGACCTCACGGTATACAAGGATTAGAGAACTTCAGTCGGCTTCGGTGAAGATTTTCGACGCTCACGAAAAAGAGAGAAGGAGACTTGCCCGGGAACTCCATGACGGGATAGGCACATCTCTGCAGGCAACAAAGATGAAGCTCCAGATGCTGGAAGCAAGGATGAAGGAAAACACTCCTATGGACGCGAAGGCTTTCCCTGAGCTTGTGGCGGAAATAAGCCACGCGATTGAGGAATTGAGGGCGGTGTCAATGGATCTAAGGCCGTCCTTTCTTGAGAATACGGGACTCTTAGAGGCGATCACGTGGCATGCCAGGAAGGTTCAGGAGCGTTCGGGCATAGAGGTCAATATTTCCGCGGGAGATCTCAAGGAAATCGGTCCCAAGATCAAGGAGAATATCTACAGGATATTTCAGGAAGCATTGAATAATGCCGTGAGACATTCGGGCGCGAACAGGGTCGAGGTTCTGCTGAGCAGGGATAAATCCTATCTTCTTCTCGAAATTCAGGATAACGGCAGAGGATTCCGCCTCGCCTCCCCCGAGGCAGAAGACCGGGGATTAGGTCTGTATACGATAAGAGAGCGGGTTGAATTGCTCGGCGGCATTATCAGGATCAAGAGTTCTGATAAAATAGGAACTCACATTTTTATCGAGGTGCCGGTCGGATGATCAGGGTTATAATCGCTGACGATCACGTCATTTTCAGGCAAGGTCTGCTTAAGCTGCTTCAGGCGGCAGAGGACGTAGAAGTTGCCGGAGAAGCCGGCACCGGACCGGAGGCCCTCGATCTTGTCATCAGGACTAAACCCGACATAGCAATTCTGGATATATCCATGCCCGGGCTTGACGGCTTCGAAATACTTCAGAAAGTCCGGAGTATGGACATCGGGACGAGGATCATTTTCCTGACGATGCATAGTGACGCGCCCACCGCCAAGAGGGCGCTTCAATCGCATGCGTCCGGGTATGTTATCAAGGATAATGCGTTTGAAGATCTTCTCTATGCCGTACTCACAGTCTCTTCGGGAGGAACATTCATCAGTCCGTCGGTCTCGGAACAGATCCTAAAGGCTCCCCCTGCCGGGGCAAAGGAATTACAGATTCTCACAATCCGGGAGCGCGAGGTGCTAAAACTCATTGCATTGGGGTTTACGAACAGGCAGATCGCCGACAAACTTTTCATCAGTGTCAAGACCGTCGAGACCCACCGGACTAACATTATGCAAAAACTCGGCGTCCACACCACGGCAGACCTTGTAAGGCATGCTTTCAAGATAGGATTGATAGAGAAGTAGTTACCTTAAGACACTCCGCTCGGTTCACCTGTAGAATTTCACTTATGCCCCTTACTCAATGTGCGTGCATATATTACTGTTCAGATAGTCCGTCATTTAGTCCGTCATTCCCCGACTTGATCGGGGAATCCAGTCTTTTCAACAGGTTCTGGATTGGGGCCTGCCCCGTACTTGATACGGGGTCAAGCCGGACAATGACAAGATACACTCTGTGAACAGCGAACAAATACAGTATTCACCCGATAAAAATACAGCCTTTACCCGATTGATTACCTCATATTGCTTCCGCTATTATCATAACAATTATAATTGATATCGTAATAACATACTAATGTATAAACAATATGGCGGGCTTAATTATGGAACTCATTGACAGAGAAGATCATCAGAAGCTGTATCATCAGCTTTACGAGATCATAAGGAAGAAAATCGAGACCGGCGAATGGCCTGTCGGCACGCAGATTCCAACGGAGGAAGAGCTTTGCAAGGCATTCAACGTCAGCAGAGCTACCGTCCGCACGGCTGTCCTGGAGCTTGTCCGGCAAGGCTATCTTAAACGCCAGCAGGGGAAAGGCACCTTCATTTACAAAAATGCAGTTTCCGAAGGACTAAATATGCAGGCGAGCCTCAGAGAAGTCTTCCTTGAAGAGGGGACAGACCTCGCTCCCCGGATTCTCGCCAGAACCGTCATGATGCCGGTGAGCGAGCTCGACCTGAAGCTCGATATCGCCTCCGACAAACACATTATTTACATCAAACGGTTGTGGTCCGTCCGGAACGAACCGGTGCTCATACAAGAGACATATGTTCCTTACCATATCTGCCCTCTCCTCCTTGAAGACGACATCGAACACCACTCCCTTTTCGAACTCTTCGAGAAGAAGTACGGAATAAAGATAACAAAAGTGAAGAATTTCATAGAACTAACCATTCTGAAGCCCGATGAAGCCCGGCTCCTGAATCAGTCTGAAGGCGCAAACGCATCTCTCCTGACGCAGCAGTTTTATTCGGGAGAGACGTTGATTATGTATATGCAGTCTGTGAAAAAGGCGGACAGGTTCAAGATTTTTTTCGAACTCGAAAGAAAGGTCGCATAGAAAAGGAGGGTTTTATGTCAGACGGAAAACTTGTAAAAGACGTAATGGTGGGTATCTTCGAGTATCCTCATATCCCGTACTGGTTCACGATCAACCAGGCGGTAAGGATTGTCAAGGTGTCGTTCATCAGTGCAAAGAAGTATCCCGAGCCTATGGCCATTCTCGTGTTCGACGAAAAGTACAACCTCATGGGGACCCTGACGCTCAAGGATATCCTCAGAGGGTTGGAGCCCAGATTCATGCAGACATCCGGGAAGGTGCAGGGTTACAAGGAGCAGGAATCGGAGCTTTCTCTCATCTGGGACACGCTTTTTTCGAAGCAGTCGAAGGAGCTTGCGGAAAAGGCGGTGAGCGAGATTATGACACCGGCAAAGCATTTTGTGGAGCCCGGTGATCCGATCACGAAGGCGGCTTACCTCATGGTCCACCACGACCTGATATTGCTGCCGGTCCTGGAGAACAAGAAGAAGTTTGTAGGTCTCGTGCGGATGCTCGAGGTGTTCGATGAAGTCTCCGGCGCGATCATGAGTGAATAGGAGGGTGACATGGCAGATAAAGAAAAAAAGAGAACTGAAGGGTTGCCGGAGCCTCCGCCCGAAATAGTCGTTGCAGAAGCAAAACCGAAGTTTGACTGGAAGAGGGTTATGTTCATATTTCTCGGACTGGGCCTCTTCCTTTTAATTTACTTTATGCCTGCATGGCCTGATGCAGTAGATCCTGTCGGGAAGCACTTCGCTCTTTCACAGAAGGGCAAAGGAGCCATAGCATTATTTCTACTGGCCGGCATCTGGTGGGTCTTTGAGGTGGTGCCGATAGGCGTCACAGCTATCGCAATCGGAGTGTTTCAGGCGATGTTTGCCATACGCTCAGCAAAGGACGCCTTCAAGGATTTCATGGACCCCTCGGTTATGTTCATTTTTGCGTCAGTTGTTGTCGGACTTGCGTTTACCAAAACAGGGCTTACCAAGCGCCTTGCCTACAAGATGCTCCAGGTCGTGGGTGAGAAAACGAATATGATCGTTCTCGGAGCGCTCGTAGTGACCGCGGGACTTGCACATGTCATGGCTCATACTGCCGCTGCAGCCACCGTATTCCCGATACTTCTCGCAATCAATTCTCTCTACGGTGAAGGAGACAAGCCCACAAGATTCGGAAAATCGCTCTTTATAGGCATGGCCTACGCCGCGGGCGCCGGAAGCGTCATCACCTTCCTCGGTTCGGCACGAGCCGCCGCGGGCGCCGGAATGTTTGCGGAATTCACCGGCAAGACGGTCGGTTTCTTCGAGCTGACAAAGTACACATTCCTCATCGGCTGGATCATGGTTTTCCTGATCTGGCTGTATCTGATCATCTTCCTGAAACCGGAAAAAAGTGTCATCCCCGGCTTGAGGGACAGGGTTTCCAAGCTCTCTAAGGAACTCGGACCCATGACAGGGGATGAAAAATTCGTCATAATCACGGTCCTGGGTGCAATCGTGGTAATGTCGGCGCAGGCCTTTGTTCCTGCACTGAAACCGTTAGACAGGGCCGCGATCATGCTCTGCTCGACTCTCCTGTTCTTTCTGTTCAAAGTTCTCACTGTTAAAGAACTTGAGGATATTCCCTGGAACATCATTCTCCTTTTCAGCGGCGCGATGAGCATCGGATTCTGTCTATGGCAGACAGGCGCTGCGCAGTGGCTGGCGGTCAACTGGCTCGTAATGTTCCAGAATGCACATTGGCTTGTCTTTGTTCTCAGCATTGCGACATTCGTTCTGATAATGACGAACTTCATCATGAATGTGGCCGCGATAGCAATATCATTGCCGGTATCGCTGGTTATTGCACCTTATCTCGGTGTAGCGCCGGATGTCATCTTTTACTCATCGTTGATCACAGCGGGTATGCCCTTTGTTCTGCTTATCGGCGCCGCGCCTAATGCAATTGCATATGAATCGAAACAGTTCACCCCGGGTGAATTTTTCAAACATGGGGTACTGTTAAGTGTTATTCTGGTCGCTATTATTGGTGTTGCCATCATGACATTCTGGCCGATGCTCGGCATGCCCACAACGCTGAAATAGAGAAGAAGGCAAAGGTTAAGGTTGAGAGAAAAAAAACCTCAACCTTAGCCTTAGCCTGATGGAATATGGAGTCGATATGTCATCAAAAAAGATTCTGAAGGAGTTTTTCCCTGTTTTTCATACAGAGCACGACTTCGTGAAAAGGACCTATGACGGTTTGAAGGAATACGGCTTCAACGCTGACAACAGCATAGCCTCCGTATGTGTCTGCAGGGACGAGATATCCCAGTCTCTCAGAAGCCACATAAAACGCATATGGGGTGAGGCGTTCAACTTTTCGAGCCTTGCCGGGATGTTCACGGCGGGGAAAACAGGGCTCAAGGCTTTCATGCATCATGCCCCGCAGATAGACGGGCGGGAGCGGTACATCTATTACGTCGTCCCCCATATAGCGATCAATGAAGACGGAAAGACCGGGTTTTGCAAAAGGAAGGGGATCAAGGAGGAATCGAGCGCCTGCGGCGCCCTCTGCCTGTTTCTGGATGAACTCTACACGGGGAAACTCCACATCACGATCGATGAGGAGGACATCGAAGAGAGTCTTCTGAAGAGAAGACTTCTGAAAGAAATTCCCTACGGAGAAATCCCCAGTCTGCTGGAACTGACGAGGATAACACGAAAGATTGTGCAGTCCGACCTGGAGCATGTGCTGGCAAAGGTTGTGGACACGAAGAAGAGTGACTATGCGGTGATAACGGCGATTCAGATACACGCGCCTGACGGAAATTATGTCTCGCCGGATGAAAGCTATGTGGTTGTGAACGGCCAAAAACAAGATTTGAAGTTGAATACTTGCTAAGGACTACCAAATCCAGCGATAAGAAATGTCATTGCGAGTGAAACGAAGCAATCTCGTCTTTTCCGATGAGATTTCCGATCACCCATCGGGTGCTCGCAATGACCGATAAGTCAAGCGTTCACTATTGTTATCGCCGGATTTGGGAAGTTCATAAGTAATGTCACACAGGATGTCATTCCCGCTTGTCGGGAGGCCTTCTTCTCAGGCTGAAAGATGGATTCCGGCCAAGCCGGAATAACGGCAATAAGCCAACAAAGTGGCAGAAGCTTGAAAAGTGACCAAAATTGGACGTTCAACATTCAACTGTGCCACTTGCAACTTTGCAAACTATGCAACCGTTCAACGTGCAACTATTTTTGTAGAGGAGGAGTTATGAAAAAACAGATGCTCTTGTTTCTTGTAGCAGCCTTTCTGCTCTTACCGGCATTCGGTATGGGCCCACGGACTTTTGCCGCCGAAGCGGTGCAGGAAGGCGATACAATCCACATTTCCGGCACTGTCCGTGATTATCATGATGAACCGGTGAAGGAGGCACAGGTCAGAATTCTTGTGGACGGACAGCCTCATGAGATCATCGTTGACCATGAAAAGGCAGAGGAGACGGAAACGTCCTCTCTCGGCACCTATCAGTTATCCTTCACACTCGGTCCTCAACAGATTGACAGATCCAAAATCCAGGTTGAAATCTCCAAAACCAGCTTTGCAAAAACAACAATTGATATGGGCAGGGGAGACTTCGCTCAGAAGGAGCAATCCTTCTTTGCCGTAAAGGACATAAAGATCTCTCCGTGGCTGGGGCCTGCTTTTTATATCGCAACGGTAGTATTTCTGGTCATCTATGCACTTATATCCTTTGAGATCCTGCACAGGACGATAGCCGCAATGCTGGGAGCTGCGTTAATGTTGTTGATCACCTATACCTTCGGCACCCTGAATTCCGAATACCACATCATTTCCTTCGAGAGGGCGATGCAGGCAATAGACATGAACGTCATCTTCCTCCTTATGGGGATGATGATTATAGTGGGCGTGCTGAAACATACGGGAGTATTCCAGTGGTGCGCCTACATGTCGTTCAAACTTGCGCGTGGTAATGTGATGATACTTGCGATTATCTCCATGTTCTTTATCGCAATCACTTCTGCTTTTCTTGATAATGTGACGACGATGCTCCTTTATACCCCTGTTTTGATTGAGATCGCATTGGCATTGAAGATTTCACCGTTGTCCCTCTTAATACCCGGTGTTATGGCATCGAATGTCGGTGGGACTGCAACTCTTATCGGAGACCCCCCGAATATCATGATCGGTTCATACACGGGCTTCACCTTCATGATGTTCGTTCAGAACCTGACACTCGTATGCTTGATTTCGATGGTGGCTCTTGTTATCTACAACAAGTTTTTCTATGGAAAAGCTTATGCCAAAGGCAAGGTGGAGGATGTAGACAAATTTATCGAGTTCTTAAAAGAAGAATATAAGATCACCGACAAAACACTTCTTGGATACGGGCTCTTCATCATGGCTCTGGTAGTATCTTTCTTCCTCACCCACGGATTCTGGCATATGGAGGTGAGCATCCCCGCACTGACCGGCGCCGGTCTTCTCTTTACTTACAGCATCCTGACTAAGAAGGTCAAGATGCTGGAGCTCATTGAAAAGGACATCGAATGGACGACTCTTCTGTTCTTCATATTCCTCTTCATGATTGTGGGGGCTGTTGAAGAGACAGGGCTTCTTTCATGGATTGCCGACCAGGTGCTGGATTTGTCTGGAGGAAATCTTGTAAAAGCAGTCGCCCTGATTCTGTGGGTTTCGGCAATAATGAGCGCCTTTGTGGACAATATCCCATTTACTGCCACAATGTTGCCTATTACAGCCTACCTCACCAAGGTAATTCCCGGCGCCGCGGATGACAATGTTCTCTGGTGGGCCCTTTCGCTCGGCGCATGTCTCGGTGGTAATGGGACGATGATCGGCGCCAGTGCGAATGTTGTTACTGTCGGAATTGCAGAGGCGGCAGGCCACAAGATCAGCTTCTTTGGCTTCATGAAGTATGCTTTTGCATACATGCTCATCAGCGTGGCGATCTGCCATGTCTGGCTGCTGATTTTTTATTAAACGAAACTCATGCCCCTCTCATCTAATAATAATCCAGCCTCTCCAGGCAGGAGGGGCTGGATGGGGTTCCAAGAACGTCAATAAAAAGCATGAAGAAGGAGGCAACAATGTCAGATGCGATGAAACCTAATGTCCTCTTGGTGGACGACGAAGAGAAATTTCTGGACGTGCTGTCTCAGAGGTTGGGAGTTCACGATATTAACGCTGAAACGGCCACCAGCGGAGAAGAAGCCCTCGTGAAAATGAAGAACAGGAATTTTGATGTCATCGTTTTGGATCTCGTGATGCCCGGAATTGGGGGTATCGAGACCCTTAAACGCATCAGAAAAGAAAACCCCGAAGTGCAGATTATCATGCTTACGGGGCACGGCGCCGTCGACAAGGCTGTTGCTGCAATGAAAGAGGGAGCGATAGATTTCCTCGAAAAACCTGCGGAAATAGGCGACTTGACGGACAAGATCATGAAAGCAAGAGATAAGAAGACACTCCTGGTTATGAAAAATATTGAAGAAAAGGTGAAAGGTATCTCAAGAAGAAGACCGTAACGAAGGAACGGACACGCCCTTAGCTGTTTTTTGCGGCCATTCTCTCCTCACTTCCCCCTTCAACGGAAGGGGGAAGCTTTTTCCACTGCCTGTTGCAAATGTGTTGACACAGCACCTACCCTCACCCCGCCCCTAATTTTTCGAGATTTTCGTTCGACCCTATCAGGACGAGGATATCCTTTTCTCCCATGATGTCAGCCGGATGGGGATTCACGTTCCACACCTCCCTTGAAAGCCCTTTTTCGATGACCCTCCTTTTTATCGCGATCAGGTTCACGCCGAATTTCGTCCTGAGCTGAGCCTCCTGTAAGGTCTTCCCTAAGAGATTTTTCGGCGTTTCGAGTTCTACAATGCTGTAGTCCTCCGAAAGGGTCAGGTGATCAAGGATAGTCGGACGCACAAGACTTTGTGCGACGCGCGTCGCCATGTCCCGCTCGGGAAAGATGACCCGCTGAACACCGAGATTCTCCAGCACCTTGCCATGAAGAGTCGTCACGGCCTTTGCTATGATATTCCTGATCCCCATGTCCTTTAGAATCATAACCACAAGTATGCTCGCCTCGATATTCTCTCCTATGCTGACGATTGCGGTATCCACATTCTGTACGCCGACTTCGCGAAGCGCTTTCTCATCGATGGCATCAAGCTGCACGGCAAAAGTAACAAAGTCGGATACTTTCTTAACCCTTTCCTCGGACCGGTCTATCGCTATCACCTCGGCCCCGTATCTGGCCAGGGTCTTGGCCACATTAAAGCCGAAGCGCCCGAGTCCTATCACGGCAAAGTGCTTTTTCATCCTATGATTACCTTTCCTTCAGTATACCTGAACCTTTCCCTGGCCTGTCGCGTCACTGCAACTGCGAGAGTGAGCGGTCCGAGCCGTCCGACGAACATGGTCACAATAATAATAAATTTTCCGACAGGCGTGAAGAGCGCCGCAAAACTCCTTACTCCTCCGTCGCCGGTGGAGAGGCCCACCGTTCCAAAAGCCGAGGTAACCTCGAAGACGGACGGAAGGTACTGAGTGTCCTGTGTTGTAATGATGAAATGGTTGCTGACCGTGCAGAACATCACTGCAAGGACCATAAGAAGAAATGCCTTTGCAACGGTTTCGGATGGGACCCTTCTCTTAAACAATACAGTATCTATCCTGCCACGCATTGTGGTATACAGGCTCGCCAGGATGATGGCAACAGTAGACGTCTTGACGCCGCCCCCCGTGCTTCCGGGCGAAGCGCCTATAAACATCAGTGTTATCGTAAGGAACAAGGTCTCCGTTTTCAAAAGAGAATAATCCACGGTGTTGAATCCGGCAGTCCTCGCCGTGACCGACGAAAAATATGACACAAGTATTTTCTCCTTGACCGGCATAATTCCCAGGGTTCTGGGGTTTGCATACTCATTCAGGAAAATCATGACGGCGCCGACGACGATGAGACCGGCAGTCGTTAAGAGCACTATCTTCGAATGCTGCGTAAGCCTGTTCACTTCTCTCCTCAGCAACTTCTTGAGGTCCATGATGACCATAAAACCAATCCCTCCGACGATAATCAAAGTCGTGATCGTCAAATTCACTGTAATGTCGCCCCTGTACCGCATTAGGTTATCGGAAAAGAGGCTGAATCCGGCGTTGTTGAATGCTGACACGGCATGAAACAGGCCGTAGAGAAACGCATCGGCTGCGGGATAATCATTCAGAAACCGTGCAGTCAGGACGAGAGTTCCGGCAAGCTCAAAGACGGCGGTAAAAAGCAGGATCGACCTTGTGAACCGGACCACCCCTTCGAGAGTCTCGACATTAAGCCCCTCTTTCATCGTAAGCCGCTCGGTAATACCGATCCTTTTGCCCGCGGCAAGAAAAATGATTGTCGCGGACGTCATATATCCAAGGCCGCCTATCTGTATCAGCATCAGGATCACGACATGACCGAACAGGGTGAAATCATTGGGTGTATCTTTCACGATGAGTCCTGTAACACAGACAGCAGATGTCGAGGTGAAGAGCGCGTCGATGAACGAACATTCTCCTTTGTGAGCGAAAGGAAGCATGAGGAGTAGCGAGCCTGCGAGGATTACCGACAGGAAGCCGATCACGAGGATCCGGGGAGGCGACAGTCTAATCTTCATGGCGGTTATTGTACGTCATCTTTAGTCCATTTTAACAAAATTTTTATATGAAAAAACCCATTTTTTGCACTATCTTTATTTGCCCTTTTGATATGCTCTGAAATAGGAGGCGCGATGGATCTGATCTATATTGGAATCGTTCTGGTTTTTTTCGGTCTCACATGGTTGCTGGTGAGGCTTGCCGAAAAGATCATGTGAAGTTTATCCATAAATTGTCATTCAATCAATCTGTCATTCCCCGACTTGATCGGGGAATCCAGTCTTTTCAAGGCCTTCTGGATTGTCCGGTCAAGCCGGACAATGACATAAAAGACTTTGTTAGACAGACTTTAAACAAATAGGGGAAATGCACCGAATGGAGATGAGGAGGTCATTTTGGAAACTCTTTATTGGATAAGCGGCGTTATTGCCGCGGGACTGTTGATCTATCTTGTAATAGCTCTTATAAAGCCGGAGATATTTTCATGACGGCAAATGGAATTCTGCAATTGAGTTTATATCTGGTCGTTCTTGCGGCCCTTGTGAAACCACTGGGAAGCTATATGGCAAAGGTGTATCAGTCTGAACCGTGCGGGCTCGATCTCATACTTGGTCCCATCGAACGTCTGATTTACCGCATGTTCGGAATACGTCCGGAAGACGAAATGTCCTGGAAAGCGTACGCGTGGGCTGCAATTCTTTTCAAGCTCGCCTTTTTTTTAATTTTGTACACGCTTCTGCGCCTTCAGGGGATGCTGCCGCTTAACCCGCAGGGATTCCCCGGAGTTGCGCCTGATCTGGCCTTCAACACCGCAATCAGTTTCACCACCAATACAAACTGGCAGGCCTATGGCGGAGAATCTACACTGAGTTATCTGTCTCAGATGATGGGTCTTGGCGTCCAGAACTTTGTATCAGCCGCTCAGGGTATGGCTGTTCTCGTTGCCCTGATCAGGGGATTCACACGGCGGACAGCAAACACAATCGGCAATTTCTGGGTGGATCTTACGCGTTCTACCATCTATATCCTCCTTCCCCTTTCTCTCATAATGGCCGTGCTGCTCGTATCGCAGGGAGTGGTGCAGAATTTCAGTCCCTATAAAAATGTGCCGCTCCTGCGGACGATCACATATGACAATCCCAAACTTGATGCTGACGGGAAACCCGTCATAGGCGCCGATGGAAATCCGGTCACGAAGCCGGTGCAGGTTGCCGAACAGACATTGCCGATGGGACCTGCGGCCTCGCAGATTGCGATCAAGCAGCTCGGCACAAACGGCGGCGGTTTTTTTAATACGAACTCTGCCCATCCTTTTGAGAACCCCACACCCCTGTCGAATTTTCTGGAGGTATTGGCTATACTGCTCATACCTGCCGCGCTCTGCTACACTTTCGGCAGGATGGTCGGAGACAAACGTCAGGGCTGGGCGTTGCTCGTTGCCATGTTTGTGATATTCATCCCGCTCCTGATCTTATGCTATTCCGGTGAGCAGGCCGGGAACCCACTTCTTGCCGCAGCAGGTGCAGATCAGACTTCAAGCAATATGCAGGCCGGCGGAAGTATGGAAGGCAAGGAGGTTCGCTTCGGCATTGCGAATTCGGCCCTCTGGGCAACCGCGACAACTGCCGCCTCGAACGGTTCCGTGAATTCGATGCACGATTCCTTCAGTCCGCTGGGAGGTTTGGTGCCTATGGTCATGATGCAGCTCGGCGAGGTGATTTTCGGCGGCGTCGGTTCAGGTCTTTACGGCATGCTCGCTTTTGCCATCGTCACAGTCTTTATTGCCGGCCTTATGGTAGGACGGACACCGGAATACCTCGGCAAGAAAATAGAAGCCTTCGAAATGAAAATGGCGTCGATAGTCATCCTCATACCTTGTTGCTTTGTCCTGCTCGGAACAGCTATCGCATCAGTTACGGACACAGGCGTGTCAAGCATATCTAATCCCGGACCGCATGGGTTCTCACAGATGCTCTACGCATTTTCATCGATGTCGAACAATAACGGCAGCGTCTTCGGCGGTCTCAATGCGAACAC
>JBFLXP010000033.1:0-15099 GCA_040757315.1 Nitrospirota bacterium | reverse complement strand
CGGCCTCGGACCTCCTGAAGAAGGCAGCGGGCATCATAAAGGGTTCGAGCATTTCGGGGAAGGAGAAGGTGGGAAAAGTGACCGCCGCCCAGATCAAAGAGATAGCGCAGAGAAAACTTCCCGATCTCAATGCTTACGCGGTTGACAAAGCCGAACAGATTATCAGAGGGACCGCGAGAAGCATGGGGATCGAAATCATAGAATAAAGAGGACGACCGACATGGGGAAAAAATTAAAGGCAGTTCAGGACAAGATTGAACCAAACAAAGAATATTTGCTCGAGGACGCGATAAAGCTCGTCAAGGAGTCCTCGTATACTAAATTTGACGAGACTGTCGATCTGGCGGTGAATCTGGGGGTCGACCCGAAGAAGTCAGAACAGATGGTGCGTGGGACCGTGGTCCTTCCTCATGGCATGGGTAAGAAGGTTCGGGTTCTCGTTTTTGCCAAGGGCGAGAAAGAAAAAGAAGCGTTGGAAGCCGGTGCAGACTTTGTGGGGGCGGAAGACCTCGTGGAGAAGATCAGCAAAGGATGGCTTGACTTTGATAAATCTGTTGCTACGCCGGATGTGATGGGTCTCGTCGGGAGACTGGGCAAGATACTTGGCCCGAGGGGTCTCATGCCGAATCCGAAATTGGGCACAGTAACGTTTGATGTTGCCCGGGCCGTCAAAGAAATTAAGGCGGGGAAAGTGGAATATAAGGCCGAGAAGGCAGGCATCGTACATGCTCCCATCGGCAAGGTTTCTTTCGAAGCGGACAAACTTACGGAGAACGCGAAGACCGTGATTAATTCGATCATAAAGTCCAAGCCGGCGACGAGCAAGGGAAAATATCTCAAGAAACTATCTATTTCCTCAACCATGGGGCCGGGGATTGCAGTAGACATTTCGTCCCTGGGAAAGGGGGTATAAACTGAACAGGTCAGAAAAAGAACAGGTAATACAAGAATTAAAGGAAGATTTTGAGAAATCGAAAGCCGTCATCTTCGCCGACTACAGAGGGTTGACCGTCGCCGAACTTTCAGAACTTCGACGTCTTCTGAAAGAAGGGAACATTGACTTTAAGGTGGTCAAGAATACCCTTGCAAGGATAGCTGCCGAAGGGACACCTGTCTCCGCTGCAAGGGACTACTTCAAGGGGCCGGTTGGGGTTGCGGTAAGTTATACGGATCCTGTGGCGATCGTGAAAAAGGTTCTCGAATTCTCGAAGAAGAACGACAAACTGAAAATTGGAATAGGTCTTATCGAAGGTTCGGTATGCCCTTCGAAAGAATTGAAGGCCGTTGCTGAGATACCGCCGCGACCGGTTTTGCTGTCGATGATGGCCGGCGTATTCCAGGCGCCGCTCTCAAAGATGGCGGGCGCCCTGAATGCCACCCTCAGCAAGTTTGGAAATGCACTTGAAGCTTTAAAAAACAAGAAAGTCGATAGTTGAAAGTTAAAGGTTGAGAGCTGAAAGTTGAAATTCCCGGCTTCCAACTCTCAACTGAAATCAAAAGGAGGATCTTAGAGATGGCTGTAACAAAAGAGCAGGTTTTCGAGTTCATTGACAACATGACAATCCTCGATATGTCGAAGTTCGTAAAAGAGTTCGAGGAAAGATACGGGGTCACTGCAGCGGCGCCGGTTGCAATTGCTGCAATGCCCGGAGCGGGCGCGGCGGCGGCTGCTCCCGAAGTCGAGGAAAAAACAAGCTTCGACGTTATCCTCTCTGCCGCGGGCGAGAAGAAGATTCAGGTAATAAAAGTTGTCAGGGAGCTTACCTCTCTCGGCTTAAAGGAGGCGAAGGATCTTGTCGACGGAGCTCCAAAACCGGTAAAGACGGCGGTGTCCAAGGAAGAGGCAGAGTCAGTAAAGGCAAAGCTTGAGGAACAGGGAGCAACAGTAGAAATCAAATAAAAAGGAGACATATGGCACGGGTTTTGAGAAAACGAGTAAATTTTGGAAAAGTTCCCCAATTCCTCGAAATCCCGAACCTGATTGAAATACAGAAAAAATCTTACGAGAAGTTTCTGCAGAAGGATCTGCTTGCTGAAAAGAGAGAAGAATCCGGTTTGCAGGCTGCGTTCTTAAGCGTTTTCCCTATTGTTGATTACAACGAGACGGCCTCGATAGAGTTCTTGGGCTATGCCTTTGGCGAGCCTAAGTTCAGTATGCGGGACTGTCTCCAGAAGGGAATTACCTACGCAGCTCCTCTCAAGATAAAAGTTAAACTGAATCTGTGGGAAATTGAACAGAAGGGGAGTAAGAGGCTCAAGGAATCAAGGGAAGAAGACGTCTACATAGGCGAAATGCCGCTCATGACCGATACCGGTACGTTTATCGTTAACGGAACGGAAAGGGTCGTGGTAAGTCAGCTCCATCGCTCGCCCGGAGTGTTTTTCAGTCACGACAAGGGCAAAACCCACGCAAGCGGCAGATTATTGTATTCCGCACGCGTGATCCCTTCAAGGGGATCGTGGCTTGATTTTGAATTCGATACAAAGGATATCCTGTATGTGCGGATCGACAGGAGAAGGAAACTGCCGGCGACTATTGTGATGAAAGCCCTGGGCTATACGAATGAGGATCTCTTGAAGATCTTCTATCCCATCGAGGCCATTCAAATCAGCGGGAACAAGTTTTCCCGCATGGTGAGTGAGGTGCTCGTGGGCATAAAATCGACGATCAACATGACTTCTCCCGATACTAAAGAACTGATTATCAAGGAAGGAAGCAAAATCACCCGGAGCGCCGTCAGGAAGATGGAAGCCCTAAGTATCAAAACCATCCCGATCACGAAGGAAGAAATTATCGGAAGGATCACCTTGAAGGACATTATTGACCCTGCTACCGGGGAAGTGGTCCTCGAAGGTAATGAGCCGATAACTGAAGAAACGCTGAACCGTATTCTCTCGCTCAAGATTCAATCCTTGAGCCTCTTGTTCATCGACAACGTCCACTACCTTTCATCCCTGAGGGATACGCTTCTGACGGACAAGGTTGGCACTCAGGAAGAGGCATTGCTCGAGATATACAGAAAATTGCGCCCGGGCGAGCCTCCGACCTTTGCAGCGGCACGGGATCTCTTTAACGGACTCTTTTTCGATCCGAAACGGTACGATCTGTCACCGGTGGGCAGGCTCAAGCTGAATAAAAGATTGAATATCGACGTGCCACTGGAAACCAGGGTGCTTACAGACAATGATATTGTTGAGATCGTGAGGTATCTGTTCGGCCTCAGGACGGGAAAGGGTGAAGTTGACGACATAGACCATCTCGGCAACAGAAGGGTGAGGAGAGTGGGCGAACTGCTCGAAAACCAATTCAGAATCGGCCTCGTCAGGATGGAAAGGACTATCAAGGAAAAGATGACCTTGACCGATCTGGAAACGGCCATGCCGCATGACCTTATTAATGCCAAGCCTGTTATGGCTGCTCTCAAGGAGTTCTTCGGTTCGAGCCAGCTCAGCCAATTCATGGATCAAACCAATCCATTGTCCGAGATAACGCACAAGAGAAGGTTGTCGGCTCTCGGCCCGGGCGGTCTGACCCGCGAAAGAGCGGGGTTCGAGGTCAGGGATGTGCATACGACCCATTATGGAAGAATATGCCCAATAGAAACGCCGGAAGGTCCGAACATCGGGCTCATAACATCACTTGCCACTTATGCCCGTGTTAACGACTTCGGATTCATAGAGGTGCCTTTTCGAAAAGTTGTGAACGGCAGGGTGACAAAGACCGTTGAATATCTTTCCGCCATAGACGGCGAAAAATACATAATAGCCGAGGCAACCTCTCCGATGGACGATAAAGGGAACCTGGCGGGGGAAACGGTTTCGGCAAGGGTCGGCGGAGATTTTAAAATGGTATCTCCTCACGAAGTCGAATACATGGATGTGTCACCCAAACAGATTGTCGGTGTCTCTGCGTCGCTGATTCCGTTTCTGGAAAACGACGACGCAAACAGGGCCTTGATGGGTTCCAATATGCAGAGACAGTCGGTGCCGCTGCTGCAGCCCGAATCTCCCATTGTCGGCACGGGCATGGAACATGTTGCGGCGAGGGATTCAGGCGCTCTTGTTCTTGCCAGGCGGGGAGGAGTTGTCGAAAGCGTCGACGCGTCACGTATCGTTGTGCGCGCTTCCGACAATACCGGCGGAGTGGACATTTACAATCTCGTAAAATTCCAGAGATCCAACCAGGCCACCTGCATGAACCAGAAGGCCGTAGTGAACGTCGGAGATGTGGTGAAGCCGGGAGATATCCTCGCCGACGGACCCTGCACCGATGCGGGAGAACTTGCCCTTGGTAGGAACGTCCTCGTGGCCTTTATGCCCTGGGGCGGATACAACTTTGAAGATGCGATCCTCATCAGTGAAAGGCTCGTCAAAGAAGATGTCTTCACTTCCGTGCACATTGAAGAATTCAGTCTGGAAGCCAGAGAGACGAAACTGGGTCCCGAGGAAATCACACGTGATATCCCGAATGTCGGAGAGGAAGCATTAAAGAATCTTGATGAAAGCGGAATAATCAGGATCGGCGCGGAGGTGAAACCCGGTGATATCCTGGTCGGTAAAGTCACTCCTAAAGGTGAGACACAGCTGACGCCGGAAGAAAAATTGCTGAGAGCAATTTTCGGGGAAAAGGCAGAAGAAGTGAAGGAAAGCTGCTTATATGTTCCGCCCGGCATAGAAGGAACCATAGTCGACGTACGGATTTTTTCGAGAAAAGGCGCGGAAAAAGATGATCGGGCAAAGAGCATCGAAGAAGAGGATATCAACCGGTTGCAGAGGGATCTCGAAGAAGAGATAAGGATAGTAAAAGAAGAGAAGTTTCGAAAGATCCGCGGCTTGCTCATCGGCCATGCGCTTTCGGAAGACTTGAAAGATTCCAAAACAAAAGAGGTCGTCTGCCAGAGAGGGAAGAAGCTGACGGAGAAACATCTCGACCGGGTGAAAGATGACCACCTCATGCGGATCAAGCTGGATGACGCCGCGGCCCGTGAAAAAATAGAAGCGGTCAATAACGAAGTCAACCAATACATTCGCTACCTCGAGGCCCGGTATGATGACACGATCGACAGGCTGAAGAGGGGCGATGAGCTTCCGCCGGGTGTCAATAAAGTCGTCAAGTGCTATATTGCGATGAAGCGAAAACTTCAGATAGGCGACAAAATGGCAGGACGGCACGGCAACAAGGGAGTCGTTGCCATGGTTATGCCCGAGGAAGACATGCCATATCTTCCGAACGGCACACCCGTGGATATAGTGCTAAATCCCCTTGGCGTCCCGTCGAGAATGAACGTCGGTCAGGTCCTCGAAACCCATCTCGGATGGGCTGCAAGGATGCTCGGGCTCCATGTCGCAACACCGGTATTCGAGGGTGCGAAGGAAGCAGAGATCAAAGACCTCCTGAAAAAGGCGGGTCTTCCGACGACGGGGCAGATAACACTCTATGACGGAAAGACGGGTGAGCCTTTCTATAAACCGATAACCGTCGGACACATGTACATGATGAAACTCCATCATCTTGTCGACGACAAGATCCATGCCAGATCGATAGGTCCCTACTCGCTTGTCACCCAGCAGCCCCTGGGAGGCAAGGCTCAGTTCGGCGGGCAGAGGTTGGGAGAAATGGAAGTTTGGGCACTCGAGGCGTATGGAGCCTCTTATACGCTCCAGGAATTTCTCACTGTCAAGAGCGACGATGTTACCGGAAGGGCCCGTATGTATGAGGCAATTGTGAAGGGTGACGCAACCCTGGAACCCGGAGTTCCGGAATCCTTCCATGTATTAATAAAAGAGCTCCAGAGTCTTGGACTGGATGTTGAGCTTCTGGAGAAGAAGAGTAAGGGGGAGTAGCTTGACAGAAGATATCTATGCAATCTTTCAGAGGCCGAAAGATCCGACTGACTTTGAGGCGGTCAGGATAAGGCTTGCTTCGCCCGAAAAGATCAGAGAATGGTCTTACGGCGAGGTGAAAAAGCCCGAGACGATCAACTACCGGACATTCAAGCCGGAAAGGGACGGGCTTTTCTGCGCAAAAATCTTCGGACCGATCAAGGATTGGGAGTGCATCTGCGGAAAATACAAGCGGATGAAACACAGGGGAGTCGTCTGCGACAAATGCGGAGTCGAAGTCATTCAGTCCAAGGTGAGGCGCGAGCGGCTTGGGCATATAGAACTGGCAACTCCGGTGGCACATATATGGTTTCTCAAAGGCCTGCCCAGCCGGATCGGGACTCTTCTTGACATGACCATGCGCCAGCTCGAAAAGGTTCTTTATTTCGAGAGTTACGTAGTCATAGACCCCGGAGACACTCCACTCAAAGAAAAAGATCTGCTTACGGAAGAGGATTTCAAAAAGAAGACCGTAGAATTCGGCACCCGGTTCAAGGCCGGAATGGGCGCGGAGGCAATCAGAGAACTGCTGCGGCGGATAGATATGGACGGCCTATATAAAGATCTTAAAGAAAGAATCCGCGAAGCCGTTTCACTCGGAGTAAAGAAGAAGCTTACCAAGAGGCTGAAAGTAGTTGACGCATTCAGTAAATCCGGGAATAAACCTGACTGGATGATCATGGATGTCATCCCGGTTTTGCCTCCTGACCTCAGACCTCTTGTACCGCTGGAGGGCGGCCGATTCGCCACATCGGACCTGAATGATCTTTACCGGAGAGTCATAAACAGAAACAACAGGCTCAAAAGGCTGATGGAATTGAAAGCCCCGAGCGTGATCATAAAGAACGAGAAGAGGATGCTTCAAGAGGCCGTCGACGCTTTGTTCGACAACGGCCGGCGGAGCAGAGTCCTCAAGACCACGACGAAAAGACCGCTTAAATCCCTGAGCGATATGATTAAGGGAAAGCAGGGTCGGTTCAGGCAGAACCTGCTGGGGAAGCGTGTTGACTATTCAGGCAGATCGGTCATCGTGGTGGGCCCGGACCTGAAACTCCACCAGTGCGGCCTTCCCAAGAGGATGGCCCTGGAGCTCTTTAAGCCGTTCATCTTCAATAAACTTGAAGAAAGAGGATATGCCACGACCATCAAGGCGGCGAAGAAGCTTGTGGAAAAAGAGACATCCGAGGTCTGGGATGCCCTCGAAGAGGTGATACGGGAGCACCCTGTACTTCTCAACCGCGCCCCGACCCTTCACAGGCTCGGCATCCAGGCCTTTGACCCTGTTCTCGTTGAAGGCAAGGCGATAAAATTGCATCCCCTCGTCTGCACGGCCTTCAACGCAGATTTTGACGGCGACCAGATGGCCGTACATGTGCCTCTTTCGCTGGAGGCACAGATTGAAGCCCGGGTGCTCATGATGTCAGTCAACAACATTCTGTCGCCGGCTAATGGGAAGCCGATAGTTGTGCCGACTCAGGACATGGTCCTCGGCATTTACTACCTCATGAAGGAGAAGAAGGGAGCGAAAGGCGAAGGAAAGATTTATGCCGACCCCGAGGACGTCATGATAGCCTATGATGCGGGCGTTCTCGATGAACACGCCAGGATTCGGGTGAAGATGAACGGCGCTAATGTCGAGACGACGACCGGAAGGGTCATTTTCAGCGATATTCTGCCGGAAGACATTCCCTTCTCTATGGTCAATAAAGACATGACCAAGAAGGAACTCGGAAAACTGATCGAGCATATTTACAAAAAATCGGGGAAGCGGAGCGCCGTTGTATTTCTCGACAAACTGGAACAACTCGGTTTCAGATATGCAACGAAATCGGGAGTTTCCATCTCGATGGCGGACATGCACATTCCTTCCACAAAACCGGCGCTCATTCACGACGCGGAGCAGGAAGTGATCGAAGTGCAGAAACAGTACGCCGACGGTTTGATAACTCACGGTGAGCGGTACAACAAGGTGATTGATATATGGGCAAATGTCACCGAAAAAGTTGCGGACGAAATGATGTTGGAACTCGGCGCCGAGGACGGAAAAAAGCTCTCGGAAGAAGAACTCGGGGAGCGCAGGTCTTTCAACAGCATATTCATGATGGCCGATTCCGGAGCGCGAGGCAGCACAGCCCAGATAAGACAGCTCGCCGGCATGAGGGGGCTGATGGCAAAGCCGTCCGGCGAGATTATTGAGACGCCGATCACGGCCAACTTCAGAGAGGGATTGACGCCTCTGCAGTACTTCATTTCAACGCATGGCGCACGAAAAGGTCTGGCCGATACCGCGCTTAAGACCGCCAACTCCGGATACCTCACTCGAAGGCTCGTTGATGTCGCTCAGGATGTCATTGTGTCGGAAGACGACTGCGGCACCACCGACGGCATCACTGTCACATCGCTCGTTGAAGGCGGAGAAATCATACAGCCCATCGAGGAGAGAATCCTGGGGCGGACGACCGTCGATGACATTAAAGATCCCTTGACGAAAGAGACGATCGTTAAAAGGAATCAGGAGATAGATGAAGATCTGACGCAAAAGGTTATCGATGCGGGCATCGACAGGGTGAAGATCCGCTCTGTCTTAACCTGCGAGTCCAAGCACGGCGTTTGTACAAGATGTTACGGACGGGATCTTGCCAGGGGTGAAGGCGTGGAAAAAGGCGAGTCCGTAGGGATCATAGCGGCGCAGTCGATCGGCGAACCCGGCACTCAGTTGACCATGCGGACGTTCCACATCGGTGGAGCAGCCTCCAAAGTAGTCGAGCAGACCGTACTGGAGGCGAAAAATTCCGGAACTATCAAATTCATCAACATCAATACGGTAAAGAATAGGGAAGGACTTCTCGTTGTCATGAACCGGAACGGAAGTATCGCCGTGGTTGATGCCAAAGGAAGAGAGAAAGAAAAGTACTCCGTAGTCTACGGCGCAAAGCTCATGGTCTCGAACGGCCAAAAGGTCGAAATCGGACAGAAGCTGGTTGAATGGGATCCGTATTCCACTCCGATTCTCACCGAAATCGGCGGAAAGATCGCCCACGGAGACATCATAGAAGGCCAGACGGTCAAAGAAGAAGTGGACGAGGTGACAGGGTTGTCCCATAAGGTCATCATTGATTATCCCGCAAACATGAGGCCGAGGATATCGATCAAGGACGAACACGGAAGGACGCAAAAAATTCCGGGCACTACCGTTCTTGCGCGGTATCTGCTTCCGGCGGGCGCGCACATCCTCGTGGAAAGGAACTCCACCATATACCCCGGTGACATACTTGCAAAGATACCGAGAGAAACGACCAAAACCAAGGACATCACGGGCGGTCTTCCGAGGGTTGCAGAGCTTTTCGAGGCGCGACGCCCCAAAGAGCAGGCAATTGTCACTGAAATAGACGGGATGGTCGAATTCAGGGGCGCGCACAAGGGTATGCGTGTCGTTGTCGTCAAAGGCGGAGACGAAGTAAGGGAATATCTGATCCCGAAAGGAAAACACGTCGGCGTGCACGAGGGCGACTGGGTGAGGGCCGGCGAACCGCTTATGGACGGCGCCGTGAATCCTCATAATATTCTGGACATCCTGGGACCGCAGGAACTGCAGCGGTATCTGGTCGACGAGGTTCAGAAGGTGTATCGCCTTCAGGGCGTCTCGATCAATGATAAACATATCGAGGTCATTGTCAGGCAGATGATGAAGAAGGTGAGGATAGAGGATCCCGGCGACACGGATTTCCTCATCAGCGAGCAGGTTGACAGGAGGCATTTCCAGGAAGAGAATGCCAGAGTGAAAGGCCAGGGCGGCAAGCCTGCCCAGGGCAAGCCGCTCTTGCTCGGTATCACTAAGGCGTCTCTCACGACGGACAGTTTCGTATCCGCTGCCTCGTTCCAGGAGACAACCCGTGTTCTTACGGAGGCTGCAATCAGCGGCGCTGTTGACGAACTGCGAGGTCTGAAGGAAAACGTGATTATGGGAAGGATAATCCCGGCGGGCACCGGCATGCCGCGTTACAGAAATACCTTTGTTAAGAGGGAATTTCAGCCGCCACCCCTTCCCGAACCGGAACCGGTCGAATAGCGATCTTTGCCCGTGGGACATGAGGACAGGGGACAACCGGCGCCTGACGTCTCGCGGGAACATCGGTTCGTTGCCGACGCCATGCTCGGGAGACTCGCCCGATGGTTGAGATTCCTGGGGTTTGACACCCTTTATTATCCGCACATAAGCGACAGCAGACTGGTGAGAATTGCGATGGAACAGGAACGGACTATTCTGACGAGAGATACGGGACTGGTGAAGAGGAAAGGCATAAGGGAGCATGTGCTGCTCGTTCATGCGAGTGACCCCTTTGAACAACTTGTCGAAGTCAAGGATGCTCTTCATCTGAGTGAATCTTCTCCCCTTAGCAGATGCGTTGCCTGTAATGGTTTGCTCGACGGTGTAACTGACAAATCAGACATAAAGGATTCGGTGCCTGATTATGTTTTCCTCAAGGTTGATGCTTTTTTCCGCTGCAGGGAGTGCGGCAGAGTATACTGGGAGGGAAGCCACCCGAAACTTTTCAAGAAGAAACTGCGCGGTCTCTTTAACCATTGACTTTCGAAAATTGGTGGTGTATAATAAAAATGTTTTTTACAGTAAAAACTTTAGGTATTAGGGGAGGTATACACAATGCCGATATACGAATATCAATGTGAAGACTGCAGAGAATATTTCGCTCTGTTCCAGCATATGTCGCCGCCCAAAGGGGAGACGGAGTGCCCAAAATGCAGTTCAAAGAAGGTCAAGAAGCTGGTCTCTTCTTTCAGTTGTTCAACGGAAGGCGGGTGCTCGACGGGCGGGTCGTTCTCCGGCGGATTCAGCGGCGGGGGCTGAAGGCCTTCGTTCTGCTAAACCTTGCGTTTGGCCGGCAAAAGAAAATTCAGTCAATTAGGAAAGGCACGGAGGGGAGAAGATACCCTCCGTGCCTTTCTTTGTCCTTTAACCCAGATAATTCATCACTTTTAGAGTAGCAGAGCAGATGCAGTATCATCGCTCATTCTCGGTTCCGATAAGAATCGGAACCTCCGAGGTATCACGATAAGAATCGTGATAAAGCCGCTCCTATACATCATCTGCTCTGCTCTTTCAAGAAATTTGTGAATAGTACGGGCTATGCAATCCCTTGCCGCAGAATGTCGTGCAGATGGATCATCCCTATCGGTCTTCCCTCGCTGTCGGGGACTACAAGGGCGGTTATTGAATGGCTCTCCATGACAGAGAGGGCCTTGGCCGCGAGTTCATCCTCCGGGATGGCCTTCGGGTTGCGCGTCATTACCTCGCCCGCTGTCTTCTCGAACAGACCCGCGCCCCACTTTTCCAGCCCTCTCCTCACGTCGCCGTCCGTGATGACTCCGGCCGTCCTGCCGTCCGGATCGAGGACGATCGCATGGCCGAGTCTCTTCGAAGACATTTCGATCACTGCCTTCGAAAGAAGTGTATCCTGAGAAACAGTCGGGAGACGCTCCCCTGCGTGCATAAGGTCTTTCACCTTTATGAAGAGTTTTTTCCCTATGCTTCCGGCCGGATGGAAAAGGGCAAAGTCCTGTTCCTTTAAATCCCGCTTGACGAGCAGAGCAACTGCGATAGCGTCACCCATCGCCATGGTTGCGGTTGTTGATGCAGTGGGAACAATGCCCATCGGACACGCTTCCTCTTTCACCGATATGTCGAGCGCCACGTCAGACTGATTTGCCAGCGTCGATTTTGGATTCCCGGTCAATGATATCAGTTTCACGTTGTATCTCTTCAGGAACGGTATAAGGTTGATAAGTTCCTCTGTTTCGCCGCTGTTCGAAATCGCTATAATCACATCCCGCTCAGTTACCATGCCGAGATCACCGTGACTGGCCTCGGCAGGATGGAGGAAAAAGGCAGGCGTGCCCGTCGAAGCAAGAGTTGCCGCTATTTTCTTGCCGACCAGCCCCGACTTGCCCATTCCCGAAACCACGACTCTTCCCTTGCTCTGGTAGATAATTTCAACGGCCTTTTCAAAATTGCTGTTGAGATTCCTCGTCAGTGTGAGAATGGCCTCTGCTTCAGTCTCCAAGACTTTTTTTGCTATTGCGAGAATATCGTCCATAGTTATCCTTGATTCGTGTATTATATAATGTTTTCAGGAAAAAATTGGACTCCATGAAAAAATCGCATTACCTCATATGCCTCGGAATTGCTGCAGCCACAGGCACCGCCTTCGGCATGATTGCCGACCGGAAACATCCCGCAAAGGGATCCCTTTTCGGCGCCGCAGCGGGCGTAATGGCGGGTTCCGTAGCCGCAGCGGTGTATGAATACGTTACGTCCAGGGAAAAAGTCCCCTATTACTCTAAAGCATCAACCCTTTACCAGGACTTCGACACACTCTGATCTTCCGGGAAGACGCCGCTAACATCCGCTTTGCCTCTGCCCTCCCCGTCACGCGTTTACAAACATCCGTGTCAGCTGGGTTAAAATATACCATGATACAGGTCAGCAATCTTTCAAAGTCCTACGGCACACAGGTCATATTCGACGGCGTGGATTTTACGGTCAACACCGGAGAACGGATCGGACTTGTAGGCAGGAACGGCTCCGGGAAGACGACACTCCTCCGGATGATAACGGGCGAGGAAAGGCCGGATGACGGCACAATCAGTATCCCCGGCAGTTACGCCGTGGGCTATCTTTCCCAACACCTCCGGTTCAGCGAAGACTCTGTCCTTAAAGAAGGGTGCCTCGGCCTTAAACCCCCGGATGACGGCAGGGAAGAATCCTACAAGGCGGAGACTGTACTCATGGGACTCGGTTTCTCATCCGAGGTTTTTTCGCGTCATCCCACTGAACTGTCCGGCGGTCACCAGGTCCGCTTGCATCTCGCCAAATTGCTTGTTTCTGAACCGGACCTGCTTCTCCTGGATGAGCCGACAAACTACCTCGATATTCTTTCGATCAGGTGGCTTACCCGGTTTCTCAGAAGCTGGAGGGGGGAACTGGTCCTGATCACTCACGACAGGGAGTTCATGGATGGAGTGACCACTCATACCATGGGCATCCTCCGGAACAAGATACGTAAGATACCGGGTTCCACCCACAAACTCTACCATCAGATACTCATGGAGGAGGAGATATACGAGCAGACGAGGATCAATGAAGAGAAGAAGCGCAAAGAGGCGGAGCAGTTCATAAACAGGTTCAGGGCGCAGGCGACGCGGGCGAGGCTTGTCCAGTCGAAGATAAAGGCGCTGCAGAAAAAAGATACGCTCGAAAAGATGTCTTCGATCAGGGACCTTGAATTCGAATTTGTCCGGGCGCCTTTCACGGGTAAATTGCTGATCGGGGCAAAAGATATTTCCTTTTCCTTTGAGCCTGATGGTATCCCGCTTATTGACGGTTTGACCCTGGGCATAGGCAAGCGCGACCGCATCGCCGTCATCGGAAAAAATGGCAAAGGCAAGACAACGCTCCTCAACCTGCTTGCATGCGAGCTGAAGCCCCTCAGGGGCGAAGTGAACCACCATTCGCAATTGAGACTCGCCTATTTCGGCCAGACCAACATACAGCGGCTCGATTCCGAAAAGACAGTGGAAGAAGAGATACTCGATGTCATGCCCGATCATAACAGAGGCATTGCAAGGACCATATGCGGCATCATGATGTTCGAGGGCGACGCAGCCCTCAAGAAAGTGAAGGTGCTTTCCGGAGGAGAGAAAAGCCGGGTGCTCCTGGGCAAGCTCATCGTCAGCCCCGCAAATCTGCTATTGCTGGACGAGCCGACCAACCATCTGGACATGGAATCCACAGACTCGCTGCTGGCTGCGATAGAGGCGTTTGACGGTGCTGTTGTGATCGTCACCCACAGCGAGATGATCCTGAATGCGGTAGCTACAAGACTCATCGTTTTCGACGACAACAGGGTGAAGGTCTTTGAAGGTACGTATCAGGATTTCCTTGACAGGGGCGGATGGAAGGACGAGGAGGAGACGGCAGTCCGCAGCAGGCCTCAAAGGGGCAACGGCAGAAACAGAAAGGACTTGAGAAGAACCAAGGCCGAATTGATCAATGCCCGCTCCAGAACCCTCGGCCCCCTTCAGTTACGGATATCCGAAGTGGAAGAGACGATCACTCTCCTTGAACAGCAAGTCGGGGAGGATACCCGGGCCCTCATTGAAGCATCCGTCAAAGGAGACGGCGAATCGATCAGGAAGTTGTCAAAAACCGTCCGCGGCGCGAACGAAAGAATCGACATCCTCTTCGACGAGCTCCAGGCCCTCACCGATAAACTCAATGCAAAGACAAGGGAGTTCGAGGAGAGGCTTGAGACGATAGAAGCCACAGAATAGGGGGTCAGCTTTGGGAATCAAACGGCGAAAAATCAGGAAACCTCAACCGAAGAAGCCTGCGGTGGACAAATCCGTTGCGGAAATAGTTCAGGAATTAAGAGCGGGCTCCCCTGCTTCCTCAGATTACAGGGAACAATCCCTGAAGATCCACGGACTCATCTGCGCCAAATGCGGAAGAGAGTTCGATTTCAAAAATAGGAATCTTCTAACCGTTCACCACAAAGACGGAAATCGCGGGAACAATCCTGCCGACGGTTCCAACTGGGAGAATCTCTGTGTGTATTGCCACGAAGACGAGCACAGCAGAGGGCTTCTCGGCGATTATCTGAAGGGGAAATAACAGAACAGCCCTCCCGATATTCTATTTCATCTTCTTAACTATCTCTTCCACCCTGATCGCGGGCAACGTAAGGAGTTGCACCGTCCCCCTGGCCCCGATCGCTACGGACGATTTCATAATTGTGACGTTATCGGGCGCCTCGGCGATATTCACAAAATCATAGGGACCAAGCACTGCAAACTGCTCCCTGATTTTCACGCCCATTTTTTCCAACTCCTTGTTCACCTCCAGGATTCTTTCCGGATTATGCTTGATGGTTTTTCTGCCTTCGTCTGTCAATTTGCTGAGAATAATGTAATCCGCCATGTTATCCCTCCTTCTTTCGATATAGTCTGATTATATCAAGGCCGCACTTAAAAACAAATCGCCGGCCTCATCCGGGTTGCTTGACTCTTGCCCTGTATTCCTCTAAAGTAAGAATGGAAATGAACTCAAGGATACTAATCGTGATCGTTGCCGTCATCTTCCTGCTCACCCACAGCGGATGCGCCGGTTTAAATAAAACCGGGATGCAGACTAACACCGCT
>JBFLXP010000032.1:0-15183 GCA_040757315.1 Nitrospirota bacterium | reverse complement strand
AAAGCGGCCTGGGGTGGAGGTTATTGGACTTTTACAGGACAACGGTCAAAAAGTGGCTTTTTCCTCTGGGATCTCGGCGGGAGTCGCTATACAGAGTGTTTCTCACGGTTGCGCACACGGCATCAATATTCGGGTTGCGATACACCTTGAGAAAGATTCTCACAAAGACAAAAGGACTTGTTGCGGCAAGAAAGATCGAGCGTGAAAGTTTTCATTTGCCAATAGTCCCCGGCGACAATGTTTCTCTGATCGACCGCAAGGTGTCAGTGGTTATTCCCACAAAAAATGCCGGTGCCGAATTCAGAAACACACTTGATAAGATAAGGGGCCAGAAGGGTATTCGCGAGGTGGAACTGATCATAGTCGATTCCGGCTCAACCGATGAGACCGTTGCTTTGGCAAGACGCTGCGATGCCCGGGTAATTTCCGTGCGGCCGGAAGAGTTCAATCACGGGCAGACGCGAAACACTGCGGCCGAACTGGCAAGCGGCGACTATCTCATCTTTCTGTCGCAGGATGTCATCCCCATCGGCAAGACATGCGTTCACGACATCCTGAGCGTTATGGAGAGCGATGGCAAGATTGCAGGAGCGACAATCAGACAGGTGCCGAGAAGTGACGCGGACTTGTTCGCATGCTGGCAGCTATGGCACCACTACGAGAAATTTCTATGCCTGCCTGACAACAGTATCGTTGAGATGACTCCGAATGATCTTTGGGAGCTTTCCCCCACCGAAAAAAGAAGAGTGGCACAAATGGACAATATCTTCTCGTGTGTCAGAAAGAATATTTTTGATGATTTCCGCTTCCGGCCGTTGTCGTACGGAGAAGACCTCGATCTTGGCTTGAGACTTCTCGAGAAAGGATATAAACTGGCTTTTCTCTTTTCTCAGGGGGCGATACACTCGCATAATAGAAATCCCGCTTATTTCTTCAGGCGAAGTTATATAGATTGGAAGACTCTCGTGTCTCTTCTCAAATATAAGCCAAAGGCGTGGGACACCATTGGCGTCCTGACAGCCGACACTTTCTTTTCGTACATCAATTGGTTTTACTGGAAAGTCAAGACGGTCATAGGAGAAATTGAGAATAATGCGATGGATCTGCCGATACGTTCCATTTTCGACAGGATAAGGCAATTGCTGAAGGAGGAGTCCTTTTACAGAATGGGAACTCGTGGAGAGAAGAGTCTTGACGAGCTTTTGGGCAAGTTTATGCCCGCATACGGCGCCAAGCCGGTTCATCCAGGCGGCAGTAAGGATATTTTCGTCAATCAATATCTGTACCTGATGGACGCATTCGAGGAATTCTTGGCCGCCGATGCGAATATGAGTGAAAACAAGCAGGAATTCATTTCTGCGCTCTATAAATTTTTTGCCATTATCGCCGGTTCCACAATAGGCGATTTTGCAGCATTTTCAGAAGGGAACGGCAAGGTGGGATGGTCGCTTGTCTCGGTTCATGACGTCTTGGGAGAAGCTGTGTGAGAATCCTTTATGTAGTTCATGATTTCTTCCCACATTTCTATGGAGGCACTGAAAGGTACGTCCTCAATCTCGCAAAGCAGATGCAGCGCAGCGGGCACGCGGTCAAGGTTTTGACCTATGGCCTGATGGAGCCTGTAGAAAATTTTATCCCCGACCCGGGCGGCATGCTTTCCCACGAGTACGTCTACGGTGGTGTTCCAGTGGTGTCCATCAGACATCGAACGATACCGAGCGACATAGGGTTTATCATGGACTATAGGGAAGTTGCTCAACTCATAGAGCGGCTTCTCATGCGGGAGACATTTGATGTAGTTCATATTGCTCATCCCATGCGGATCGGCTCCTGCTGTGAAGCGGCTAAGTCAGCGAACATCCCGGTTGTGCTGACCCTGACCGACTTCTGGCTGTTATGTCCGCGCGGCCGCTTTTTTAAGCCCGACTATTCGCTCTGTAATTCGCCGGAGAGCGGCCAGAAATGTATGCGGGATTGCGGCGTTGAGCCGTCGGTTGTAAAAAGGTATGAATATGCCCAAAGACTATATGAGTCTGTCGATGTGCTAATTTCCCCCTCGCAATTTCTGATAGAAATATTCAAGGCGAATGGATGGAACAGGGAGATACTCCACGTTCAGCACGGCGTTGATTACAAATATGTCAATCCGGTTGCCTCCCCAATGAGGACAACCGATCATGTCGTCTTTGGTTATACCGGAGTCGTGGGAAAATTCAAGGGGGTGGATTTACTGCTGAAGGCGTTTCAGGAAGTACCGGCAACAAATATCAGACTCAAAATTTACGGAAACATCGTCTTTGAAGTGGGCTTTCAGAGTGACCTGAGTCTTGCCCTTGAACAGGACAAACGAATTCATCTTATGAGCAAGTATTCCCACGACGAACTGGCGCGCATTATGAGTGAACTGGATGTTGTCATCGTGCCGTCAACCACTCTTGAAAGCTATGGTCTCGTAGTGGTCGAGAGTCTGGCACACGGCGTTCCAGTGATCGCGTCGGACATCGTCGGTAGCGCTTATGAGTTTTTGGAACACGGCAAAAACGGGTTGATCTTTTCGATTCAGAATCCGTCAGGGCTGGCGAATATCATTAGACAAATCAGTGAAGAGCCTTCGGTTCTGGAGAAATTGAGATCGAACATCACTCCTCCTCCGCGTCTTGAGGAAGAAGCATTTATAGTTGAGAGAGTCTATAAATCCGCGATTCGCAAATGAGAGGGATTGAAAGATAGGAATTGTTCTCTTTCGGCTCTTAGCAGGGGCTGGCGGCTTGAATTTGTTCAGGACGTCTGAATCCTTGGTGACGGATGATAGAAAAACTTAGGAAATATTTTTCCGCGATCAGGGTCAAACAGCATTGCGGTCAACACGCTGACAAGGTTGCCGCTTTTTGGGGCAGCCGCGCGGCTGAGGTCGAACGAACGGATTGCCACTGGACCGATTCCCCGATCATCCAAAAGCACTATATACATCCTAATATTTCCGGCTGTCAAGACCAGAACTGGTTTGCGTGGGTTGGGGAGACATTTTTCACAGAACCTGTCGAACGGGCGTTGAGTCTCGGGTGTGGAGATGGTTGCCTGGAGCGGCACGGTGCTTTCATTAACGTCTTTCAGAGATGTGATGCGTTTGATATTTCTCCGGGTGCCATAGATATTGCCCAAAAGAAGGCGCTGGAATCGGGGATCTCGGAGAGAGTTCACTACGAAGTTAAAGACATCAACAATGTCGAACTTATGGAGGGTTCATATGATGCAATCTTCTGTGCGATGTCTTTACATCATATCGAAAATCTTGAGCATGTCCTGTGGCAGGTAGATGGCGCCTTAAAAGCGGATGGCCTTTTTATCATGAATGAATATGTGGGGCCGAACCGTTTTCAGTGGACTGACAGGCAACTGAATATTGCAAACGACATCTTTTCATTGTTGCCCAAAAAGTATCGATACGATCCGACGACGAAATCTGTTAAAAAGAGGATTGAGCGGGTTTCGGTAGATCACATGCTAACCACTGATCCGTCCGAAGCGGTACGTTCGGCCGATATCCTCCCGCTTGTCGAAGAACAGTTTGACATCGTTCGGAGGGTCGACTATGGCGGAACTTTGGTTAATTTAGTGCTTGATAATATCATTGTTAATTTTGATGAACAGCGATCCGAGGATATGGCCTTGCTGAAATTTATCTTCCTCGCGGAGAAACTTCTGATCGCCGAGAAGATAATAGACAATAACTTCTCAGTTGTCGTTGCTCATAAAAAAAATTCTAAGGGCCGGGTTTGACCTCATGATTCAGACTTGATCTGCCTGGCGGGATACAATGTAATTATCCCGCACAAAAGAATTGGTAGGGTTCTTTTTCCGCCTGTGGTCACGATAAAGAGGAGTGCCAGAATAGTGGTATATGAACAGGACATAGAATCTTTGTTCTCCTCTGCAGACTTGAACGAAGCGGAGCAGTTCTATCTGCGTTCACAGGCAACCAGACTTGCATATACCGTTAACTTGGTTCAGAGCTTCTGCGATGAACACACTGTCCGAAGAATCCTTGACGTGGGACCCCATTTTCTTACTCGATGCATAAAGGCGCTAATCAAGCCCGAAGTCTCGGTCTCCACCTTGGGGTATGAATACGGCAAGGTGTGTCCTCCCGACATTGTTGACGAACACGTGCATTATGATCTGACCGACTGTATGAGGAAGAAACCGGTCCATTTCAAGAACGCTCCTTTTGACCTGATACTCTTCTGCGAGACCATAGAGCACCTTTTCATCGCGCCGCGGCTGGTTCTTGACTTACTAAAGAGGTTGTTGACAGACAGGTCCGGCGGCCTTCTGATTCAAACACCGAATGCAGTATCAATTGAAAAACGAGTTGGCATGCTCTTGGGCAGAAATCCATTCGAACTGCTCAGAGAAGATTTTGAATATAAAGGGCATATACGTGAATATACTATGGATGAATTAGTGAATTTTGGCAAAGCGCTCGGATTGTCCGTATGGCGAAGCGAATACTCTAACTACTGGCCGCATCTCTCTCCAAATAGATTCTGCCGGTTTATGCAGGCAATAGCACCGAGTTTCGGACAGGGTATAACAATCTTATTCAGATCGTGAATCCTCATAAATCGTCTCACGTAATATATGCAATTTCATTTGTATTTTCTGTAAAATAGTGAAGTTATGTCTCCCAATCCCTCAGTTTCCATAATCGTCAGAACAAAGGACAGGCCGATATTGCTTAAGCGTGCGCTGCGGAGCATTGCCGATCAAACTTACAGGCCGATTGAGGTCGTTCTTGTGAATGACGGAGGCTGCGATCTCGACATCGAAGAACTCGGCAGCATACTGGGCACCGTATCGCTCAAATATATTAAGCTGGACGTTAATCGCGGGAGGGCATTCGCGGGCAATGTCGGGATCGAAAATGCAGGCGGCGAACTTGTCGGATTTCTGGACGACGACGATCTTTTCTATCCGAATCACGTGTCCACGCTCGCAGGCTTCATGAGCGAAAGCGGTTCGTCACTCGCCTATACCGATGCCTACATCGTCCGAAATAGACCGACCAAAGACGGATATCTGCCTTATTTCAAGGAAATTGCCTACAGCAGGGATTTTGACAGGGAGTGGCTTCTGTTCCAGAACTACATACCTTTTTTGAGCTTCCTGGCCAGGAGAGAACTGTTGCAGCAGGAACGGTTCGATACCCAATTTGACCTCTTTGAAGACTGGGAGCTGCTCATAAGGCTTGCGCAGCATGACAGATTTCATAGAATTCCCGAGGCGACAGCAGAGTACCATCTCAGGGACGACAATACTACGCTGGATTTCAATCCCAGCACCTTTGCTCATATTGAAGCGCGGTATAAAGTGTATAAGAAACATATGAATCTCGTCACCGAAAGCGGTATCCGGATCTTTGAGGCGCTGCACGCCGAGAGTGAGCGGAACAAAGCACTGTTCATCGAACGGGAGACCGAACTAAATACCATAAAAGACTATACGAATAAAAAAGAGCAGGAGTTGGAGGCAGCTGAATCTCGCGTCGGCGAGGCCGAAAGGGAACTTGAAACGGCAAGAGAACATATTCGGGATCAAGGCGAGAAGTTGAACGAGATATCCGAGTACGTCAAGTCGATCGAACGCGTGCACGCTCAGCGTCTCATTAAAAATAAGGCTGTATCTATTGTGATCCTTACCCATAACGGTGAGAAGTACATCCAAAATCTTCTGAATGCGATATTCGCACAGCGGCATCAGAATTCGGTAGAGGTTATCGTGATAGATTCGGCTTCTCAGGACGATACATGCAAGATCGCTGCTTCTCACAACGTGAAAGTTCATGTTATTGAAAAGAGCGCATTCAGTCATTCGAAGACCCGGAATTTCGGTATTGCGTCCTCCAGCGGGCAGTTCATTATCTTCATAACACAGGATGCGTTGCCGCTGGACCAGTATTGGCTCGTGGAACTGCTCAAGCCATTTGAACTGTACCCGGACCTGGCGGCTTCTTATAGCAGACAGATACCTGCTCCGGATTGCAACCCCGTTCAGGCGAGAGATATTTATATCGGCGCCCCCTGTGTTGACGAGATCAGATATGCGAAGGTCGATATCCCTTCTCAAAAAAGCGATTACGCAAATAATGTCCATAGATATATTCGGTTTTCGAATGTGAGTGCGTGCTATCGAGGGGATCTATTGCGGGAAAACCCGTTCGACGAGCGTCTGAAAATGGTCGAGGACCAGGAATGGAGCAAGAGGATGATTGAAAACGGGCATTCGATCTATTATGCATCGAAGTCCATAGTGGTGCATTCACACAACTTTACGGTACCGCAAACCTATCAGCGGTTTTATGATTATGGATGTTCGTTCAAAAAGTTTATAGTCGACAGCCCCCCGAGGAGGGTTTCTGTTTTCAAGTCAACCGTCTATGATTGCATAAACGACGTTATTTATATAGTTAACGACAACAGGCGGCACCGATCCAAGCTCAAATGGATTTGTCTGTCTCCCTTCCTAAGGTTTGCTGCGAACTATGGTCTTTATAAAGGATGGCAATGTGGATAGAGTCTCAATCGTAATACGCTGCAAGAACGAAGAGCGGTCGATCGGCGGGACTCTCGAAAAAATTTTTGATCAGAAAGTCAACATTCCGTACGAAGTCATCGTTGTAGATTCCGGCTCGACGGACAGGACAATCGAAATCGTAAAACAGTATAAAGCGAACCTCTACGAAATAGCTCCGGAATCATTTACCTTCGGCTATGCGTTGAATTCCGGCATAGAAAAAGCGAAGGGCACAATCATCTGCAATATCTCGGCCCACTGCATGCCCGTTCATGATAGGTGGCTTCAAGAGTTGATCAGTCCTATTGTGCACGGCGTTGCTCACGCTACCTTCGGTAGGCAGGTCGCGATAAAAGGGTTGAATTCTTTTGAAGAAGTTGCGCTGAAAAAACACTTTCCCGATCATGCTGAGATAAAGGGCCGTGTTCCGTATTCGAACGCAAACTGTGCATTCTTGAAAGAAATGTGGTACGAGAGGAAATTCGATGAGGAGCTGCCGAGCTGGGAGGACTATCTCTGGTATTATATGCAGAAGGACATGTACCGGTTTCGATATTGCCCGAAAGCTTCGGTCTATCACACACATCCCTTTTCTTTGAAAGCTATATCGCGCAGAGCATATATAGACGGAAGAGCTTTCAAGCTCATCAAGAAGAAATATGACATCGATCTTCTCGGAGGGATATGTCCTACTCTAAAAACCAAGGCGCAAATATTTTGGAATGATATGAAACAGCATGTCTCCCTTTTCCGGAGGGAGGGATATTCGACTTGTATATTCTTGATTCCTCTTGTTCGTTTCCTCGCTTATAAGGCTTACTGGAACGGATATAAGTCCGTGAAATGAGTCTCCTGTGCTCTTTTTTTCGAAAACTCATGAGCAGTAAGATTAACAAAACAAGTGAATACTGGGGCAAGGAGGCCGGAACATGGGTAATTGGTCGCGGCATACACTGGACAGAACACCCGGCGGTACAGCGGAGACTTAATGCAAAAGTCTCAGGGAGTCCGGAAAAAGACGCCTATCAATTCTTCATGGACTTCCTCATAGCGCAGGGAGGCAGAATTCCCTTAGAGAGGTGTCTTACGTTGGGCTGCGGCGCGGGGGATTTGGAAAGAGGACTTGCGAAGTACCCTTTCTGCAGACAGCACGATGCTTACGACATAGCCGGGGGAGCAATAGAGCGGGCCAAGGAACAGGCCCGTGCAATGGGATTGTCGCACATATCTTACGAAGTCGCCGATATCAATACACTATCTCTTCCGCCGAATACCTATGATGTCGTTTTCGGCGTCTCTTCCGTCCATCACCTGAAAGATTTGGAGCATGTCTACTCCGAGGTGGACGTGACTTTGAAACCGGGTGGCTATTTCTTCTTGAATGAGTTTGTCGGACCCACAAAATTTCAGTGGACGGACAAACAGCTCAATATCGTTAACAAGCTTCTCCAAATCCTTCCCGATAGATACCGTGTAAGCAAAAAAGACAGCTCCTCTCTCAAAAGCGAATATAGAAGGCCGACAATTGGGGAAATGGACAATATCGACCCATCCGAAGCGATAAGGTCCGAAGACATTCTCAAGCTGTTGCCGGTCTTTTTTGACGTGGTCGAGAAAAAGGATTTGGGAGGGACGATTCTGCATCTACTTTTACAGGATATAGCGGGTAATTTTGACCAAAACAACGAGCTTGATATGAAACTGCTGAACATCCTTTTTGAATTCGAAGATATTTATATCGAGACAGGAGAACTGCCAAGTGATTTTACCGTGGTCATAGCGAGGAAGAGGAAGTAATTAAACTGGCTTGACTGGAGAGCCGGGGTAACCTTGACAATAGGCCGAGAATAAATTATTGTTACAGAATGTAATTTCGCTGTATCATGAGAAAGGAAAGGGAGTGAATTTCGCAAGATTTTTTGTCATTTTTGTGCTGAGTTTGTTCCTCTTATGTCCGGCACCTGACGTTTTTTCTCAGACAGAGGGACAAACGCCGGCTCCATCACAGCCGGCGGCTCCGTCTCCGGCTCCGGAACAACCGGCGGAAGTGCAGCCCGAAGCGCCGGAGGAAGAAGAAGCCGTGGAGGCCGAGCAGCCTCCTGTCGAACCCCCGAAGCCGGGAGAAATACCAGGCGTGCCGCCGCAGCCGCAGAGACAGCCTGTAACGCCCGCAATGCAGCTGCCGAAGGCCCCTGCTACCGTGAGTTTCTTCTTTGACGATGCGGACATATTCGAGGTCGTGCAGACGATTTTCGCCGATGTCCTTAAGGTGAATTACATTATCGATCCCCGGGTCAAGGGAAGGGTGAATTTCCGGACCGTTACACCCATTCCGAAAGACGAAGTCCTGTCCGTCATAGAGGTCATTTTCCGGCTGAACGGCATCGGATTTGTGGAAGAAGCCGGTTTGTATAGAATCATTCCCCTCGAAGAGGTCCCGAGGGAGCTTGTGTATGCGCAGGTGGGAAAAACTCCCGATAAAGTCGCCATCGAAATGTTTGCCTTCAAGAACCTGGATTTGAAGGAGTCCATGCCGGATATCGAAACTGCCCTTGGCCTTCACCTCAAGGGCGGCACGGTCAGGATCATTCCCTTCTACCGCATGAACGCTCTGCTTGTTGTGGCTTCCTCGCAGGAACAGCTTCAATACATAAGGAAATGGGTGGAGACCTTCGACAGCATGTTTGCGACGGCCCGGCCCAAGATCTATGTATATGCTCTGCAGAACAGCAAAGCCGACCATATCGCGTCGCTTCTTCAGTCCATCTTCACCGGAACTCAATCCGCAACGACTACAACGACGGCGCCAAGGGCGGAAGCTCCGAAGGGACCCTCGGGAACCACTCCTGCTCCGGCGCCCGCGCCTGCCGCACCGAGAATCGGCGCCGGCGCGACCGTTACAGGCGGAGGCTCCTTTGTGTCGGCGGAGACGAGGGTTTTCGCTGACGAGATAACGAATTCATTGATAATCCTGTCAACCCCATCGGATTACGCGTTTATCGAAGAAACCATAAGAAAGATCGACATCATGCCGAGACAGGTTGTGATAGAAGGTCTCATAGCGCAGGTTATTTTGACGGACAACCTGAGTTTTGGCTTCAGATGGGCTTTCCAAACGGACCTCAGGATTGGGGATATCCGTCTTGATAATGATGTGAATATTAATCCCGGATTGGCTACGGGTTCATCAGGCGGCCTGGCTGTACCCTCAAAGGGTTTTACCTTTGTGGGAACCGATCCAAAGGGTATCACGCGGGCTGTTATCACAGCGCTTGCTGAAGAATCAAGGGGGAAGGTGCTTGCGGCGCCGCACATTCTTGTGGCGGACAACAGAGAGGCGCGTATACAGGTGGGCTCGCAGATCCCACTTGCGACATCGACAACTACGGGACTCGAGACTACTGCCGGCACAATCACATCTACCGTTCAATATAAAGATATAGGAATCATCCTCAAAGTGAAGCCGCAGATCAATGATAGCGGGTTGATTTCGCTCGAATTGACTCAAGAGGTCTCTTCCGTATCGGATGTCTCGACGGACATAGCCGGTCAGTCTTTTACATCCATAAACAAGACAGAGACGACGTCGAACCTCGTTGCCCAGGACGGAGAGACGATTGTTATCGGCGGACTCATCAGGGAAGATGTAACGAAAGCCAAGGACGGGATTCCTTTTTTGAGCAAAATACCCATAATTGGCAACCTCTTTGGGAGCACAACGGATGAGACCACACGGACGGAACTGATAATTCTTCTCACTCCGCATGTGATCAGAACACAGCGGGATGCAGCGGGTGTAACATCCGATTATGTCGACCGTTACAAAGACACGACTCAGGATGAGGACATAGATAGCTTTATAAAAGAAAGAGATCAGAAGGAAAAAAGCGGAGTGAAGAAGTGACGCAGGGCAGGTTCCCTGCCTGTTGACCCTTTCCTCAATGCTTCGAGAATCCGACATCATCCCCTATCACTGCTCGACTCCGGTCGGAGAAAAAATCCTTGTTCTCGCGCCGCATCCCGATGACGAAGCTCTCGGCTGCGGCGGCACCATATCGCTTCTCGTCAAAGCTGGAAAACCGGTCAAAATTGTTTTCCTTACCAGCGGAGATAAGGGAGACGAAAGCCATCCCATGTCCGCTGTAACGCACGGGGAAAAACATATTACGGATTACTCGCTTATGCGCGAGAAAGAGGCTGAAAGGGCGCTCGGTATTCTGGACGTGTCCGACTATGAATTCCTCCGTCTCCCCGACAGAGAGCTTCACACGCATCGGGAGAATGCGCTCGACCGTCTTCTCGATATCGCCTCATCCTATGCCCCGGACGCTCTGTACAGCCCGTCGCCGATAGAGGTTAATCCCGATCACCGGACGACGGCCGCGCTTTCACTCGGTATTCAAAAACGAAAAAAAGCGGCCGGATTCCAGCTCAGTCTCTTATTTTATGAAGTCACGGTGCCTCTAAGGCCGAATATCCTCGTGGATATCTCACCCGTGCAGATAAGAAAGAGACGTGCGGTCAAGAAATACAAATCCCAACTGAAACAGAAAGACTATCTTGGAATCATAACGGCCCTGAACCGGTTCCGCTCCTTGACCCTGGACAAAGTGAGCGATGTGGAGGCGTTTTGGTTTCTGAAAGAACCGGTTGATGACGATGAGATGGCGCAATGGCTGAGCTATCGGACCGTGTGGTAAAAAGTACACATCGTGAGCCATAAACTACACAAGAGGTCCGGACAATTCCGCAAAAATCGGGCAATTCCGGGAGATGCGATCTGGCCCGGTTTTTGCTTCTCATAATGCATTTTCCTTGACAGTGGATGAATTTGTGTTTATATTTGATTGCAGAGCGAGATATTGAAGAAAAATGAAGGAAAAAAAAACTTGACAAAGGTGGTTCCTTCATTTACAATCTTACGCTAAAGAAGGATGTTTTTTGATATTGTAGAAGTGTGTGTACATTTATAAGCTATCATTGATAGCATCTTAAGATTGTCGGAATACTTTAAGACGTGAAGGAGGTGATAGGGAAAGGTAACAGAGTGCGGTCAGGATTACATAAGTTTTTGCTGGTCTTAGCCCTTGGCTAAAATGTAAACCCAAGATTCTGCAAAAAGGAGGTTTGAAAGTGAGAATAAGAAATCTGTTAAGTGTTGTTGCAATGCTCAGTGTCTTACTTTTCGGCTTCGGGACTGCTCACGCCGTTCTCGGCGTGGCCGACCAGGTTCCCGGGCAGGATGTCGTTTTTCCGATCATCTGCGGACAGACAGGAAACAATCTGAATACCCTTTGGGCGATCGCCGACACAGTCGCAACACCGGACGTTCCTTTCTCGGACAACCAGTCCTGCGCCCGGATATTCGTTTTTGACAAGAGATCTCAGCTTGTATTTGACGACGACATATGCTGGACGGCTAATGACGTCGTTGTCGACGACTGCAAAGCTTTGATCGCCAGAATGAGCACGTCCCAGCAGGCAGCGCTTGAGGTTGACCTCGATCCCGGAGCAGTGACACATTATGCCGGCTACATTACCTATCAGCAGGCTCCGGATCTTCTTCCCGGGGCCGCATTGGTAGATCGTTACGTTCCGTGGGTATACCTTGTTGACCTGCAGAAAGGCTTTGCGGCAGGCATGAACGGAGTTGCAGCGGAACTCGGCCTCGGTATTCCAGGTCTCAACGAAGTCAGTGGGAGCCTTCCGGTGACGGCGGCGACTATTTTCCCGAGGTATTTTATTCTGAATACTCTGGCTGATTCCTGGAACTGGTGGATACTCCTTATGGGCGCTAACGAAGATGCCACGACGCCGTTTGTTTACGACAGAAGACTGCAGTGCGTAATTTGCAACGAAGAAGAGGTCTGCATTTCCACATTTATCGATATCCCCGATGAGCTCATGATACTGAATGTGGTGGATCATCTTCCGGCTGTATTGCATGAGACACCCCCGTTTGCCGGATTCGCGAACTGCAGTATTGTTTCTACATCCGGTACATTTACCCAGGTGGGCACGATCGATGCGAACGATCCGGCCACTACGACCGACGATGTCCCGTATTCGTTATATGGCTGGTCTTATCAGAGGGCAGCCGACAGCAGCGCAACTCTTAGCTGGTCTGTGATCCATACAATCGACAGGTTGTATTGTTCCGAGTTCGGCGGACCTCACAGCCCGTTCACTGCTGTTCAGTGCATTCCGACTGGCGGTTAGTAGCGGTTGTAGGTTAGCGTAAAGTTTACATTCTTGTACCAAAATAAAGAGGGATGGGAAAACCCATCCCTCTTTTTTCGCCTTTCAAACCTCTATTTCTTAGGAGTTTCATCTTGAAGAACTTTTTATTGGTGCTGATTCTGGTTTCGCTGTCTCCACACTTCGGATGCGCGACCACCGCGCATATTTCAACCGGACAGGAGAAGGCATCCCTCAAGGCTTCCGCCATGTCGGAGGGGCTTCCCCATGAAGGGCTGTGGAGAGAGAATCTGGCTCTGACGGACATGGATAACGACGGGTATCTGGATATCGTTGCTCCTCCGCCGAGAAAGGACGAAAGACCGGAAAACAGGCCGTCGGTCTTTATTCAGGGAACGGACGGAAAATGGAGAGGAGACGTATTCGCTTTCCCAGGATCGACGGATTACGGATATGGCGGTGTCGCCGCTGCGGACACAAACAAAGACGGGCTGCAGGACTTGATTTTCGCGGTCCATACGAGCAATATTATCCTTTTACAGAACTCGGGGAATAAAAGCTTCATCGAGCAGCCCTTTCCGAAAAAAGAGGGCTTTCATTCCCGTGCGGTTGATGTCGGCGACATAGATGACGACGGGTGGCCCGATATCGTATCCCTCCATGAAGGGTTCCCCCAGGAAGGTAGGCAGGAAGGAATACTTATTGCAGTTAATAAAGGCGGCAAAGATTGGGACACGAAGATGCTCAGGGAAAGCGCGGGAATGACGGGCGACTCTCTCTCTCTTGGCGATTTCAACGGCGACGGGTGCAAGGATATTGCCGACGCACCCCAGACAACGATAAAGGAAAGACAGAAACTCATATGGTTCGGAGACTGCAAGGGCGGATTCGATTATCGTGGGAATGATTTTGTGGGCGCTATGATTCCGTTCGTTGTGAGAACCGGTGACGTCGACGGCGATGGCAAGGACGAGATTGTCTACAAACTATCGGGCGTTGGAGCGGGCGCCAAAATAAAGCTTTCAGTATACCAATGGTTACGTGAGACATTTGGCGATGTTTCAGCCGGCCTGGAGGAAATCGGAGATCCTATAGCTTACGACCTCGCGGATATCGATAACGACGGCAGGCCGGAACTAATAGTTCTGAGAGAACTGAAAGTCGAAATTTATGGATATCGCGGCAATAAATGGGTTCTGCAGACAGGTTTTCCGATAATGTCAACCGCCGAGACAATAGGAGCTTTCGACTTGAGGGCGGGCAGAAACAGGGATGGCTCAGTAGTAGTCGTGTATAACCTTGGCAGAGAAAACCCTAATCTCAATAAGGGCCTGCGGGCATTTATATTGAAATGAGGAGCGGACTATTAGATTAGAACCTATCTCAAAATCCCGTCTCTTCGTCGTAGGGTCTTTTTTAGTCATTCCCGCGCAGGCGGGAATCCAGTTCTTCCGGGCCTTTCTGGATGCCCGCTTTCGCGGGCATGACGGCTTTTTCAGGGGAAAAGGATTTTGAGATAGGTTCCAGTCATTTCTGTCATTCCAGCTTGTCCGGAATCTCTCTTTCTGAGGCTTTGCTTATGATCCTCTTAATAAGGAGACTATCGTAAGATGAAGAATTCTCGTTTTACTTTTTTTAGAAATTGTTTTGTGGTTGTTTTTGCTGTTTCTCTTCTTCTTTTGGTTGCCGGCTGCGGGCCGTCTGTGAGGGAAGGGAACACCGAGGAATCATTGCGGAACGCCGCCGAGCGATACTGGAAGCTGAGAATGGAAGACAACTACAAAGAAACATACGGTATGGAAAAACCTGAAGGGCTGCCGCCGTTTGAAGAATACTCGGTTAAGGCCAAACAGATAAAGAAATTCAATATCATATCCCACATAGTGAAAGGCGTCAGGGTGGAACAAGATAAAGGCGTCACAGATGTGGTTATCAGTTTCATTGTGCCGCCTGTTTCAAAGCCGTTTTCACAGGTCATCCAGGACCAGTGGGTCTACGAGGACGGCACATGGCTGCATGTGTTCTCGATGAAATGACCGGCTCAAGGAATACAAAACAAACCACAGAGGCACGGAGACACAGAGAACGCCGTGATAGATACATTTAGAGACCGGCCTGTTTAATTATTAATTTTCATACAGCGGCTTTAAGGCACGGCATTAGGAGCTTGTCTTGTAACTCTGTGCCTCTGTGGTTGCATCCCGCCTAAAATTTCTTGACAAAAAAGTTGAAATCTCTAACAATAAAAATAGTAGATTTGTGATTATTATCACAGATATGAACTTATGACATAGTCTATATTATGAATAGAGTTATGCAGTATGTATCAACACATAAGTTAAGTAAGGAGGCATTTAATGAAAAGATTTAATCTTTTCGCAGGAGTATTTGTGGCTGTCATCCTCAGTTTCG